>DATKFL010000535.1:0-6067 GCA_035511355.1 Dongiaceae bacterium | reverse complement strand
TCTGGGGACGCTGTACACGAACTACCGCAACGGGTTCGTGCATGAATTCGCGCCCGGGGCGGAGGGCTGGTGCAGGGAGGAGGAGCGCGTCTACTGGTGTGATAAGTACGACGGCCAGCGGTCCATCAACGTCGAACACCTTGCCCATGGATTCGTCGCGGCGCTTGACGAGTTCGAGAGGGAGTTCAGGGCCGCTGCTGCCACCAACGCCGGGCTGTACAGCCGGTTCTTCACGTGGCTACATCAACGGCTGGCCGAGCCGGTTGACGGCGGCGGCTGCGCCACAACCTAGGAGGAGCGCGGTGGCCATCACGCGGCTGAAGCGGAAAGACGGGACGATCTATTACGCGGTGGACTACCGGTACCCGCGGGTGCGGGGCGGTGAGAAGCGTCGCGAGACGGCGCCCACCCGGGACGAAGCGGACGCGCTATGGGGCACGATCCTGAAGGAGTTGTTGGCGGATCGGGATCCGCGAGTGACGCTAGGGAAGACCGGCACCTTCGCGGACCACGCCCGCGAGGTGCTGGCGAAGCACTACGGCGACAAGCGGTCGCAGCCCTTCGCCAGGATCGTGATTGAGAAGCACCTAATCCCGGCGTTCGGCAAGACGCCGCTGGCCAAGATCACCGTGAAGCGGGTGATCGACTACATGGATCAGCGTCGTGCGCTGGGCCGGGCGCGGGCCACGGTGGACAACGAGCGCGCCGTGCTTTCGAAGGTGCTGTCGCTGGCGGTGGACTGGGATCTCCTGGCAGCTGACGCCAACCCGATGCGCAAGGTGCCCAAGTTGGGGGAGCACGGGCAGCGGGATCGCGTGCTGCGGCCCGAGGAGCAGCGGGCGCTGATCGCTGCGGGCGATACCAATCGGCTGCGGCACGCCCGGGACGCCGCTATCGTGTCGCTGGGCACCGGCGGGCGGCACAAGGAGGTGGTCGGGCTGCGCTGGCAGGACGTGGATCTCGAGCGCGGCCTGATCACCTTCATCGCGGGCAATACCAAAAACGGGAAGGCGCGCACCGTGCCCGCCAACGATGCCCTGCTGGCGATGCTGAAGACCCGGCACGCCGCCCGGCCCCAGCGCGAGCGCTTCGGCCCGGGCGAGGGCCACGTGTTCACCTACCGGGGCAAGCCGGTGGCCAGCATCAACGGTGCCTTCCGCACGCTAGCCAAGGACGCTGGGCTGGGCCGCGACGTCACGTTCCACACCCTGCGGCACACCTTCGCCACCCGGTTCGGCCACCTTGGCGGCGACCCGCGTGACCTGATGGCCATCGGCGGGTGGTCCGACATGAAGATCGTGGAGCGGTACTACCACCCCGGTGCCGACCGTAGCACCCGGGCGATGGCCGCCATGGCGGGCGACCTGATCGGCACCGTGCCGATCCCGGGCAGCGCCACCCCGTAGATCCGCACCTCCAGCACCTGCCGCACCCGCGCCCCCTGCGCCCGCCGGGGGCGCACCTCTCTCAGCTCCCGTGGTGCCGATTCCCGGTTGCCCGTGCCGATCTGGTGCCGATCTGGCCTGCCGTGCTGCGCAGTCGGCGGGATCGCCGCTGATTCCGGCGATCCGCTGAAACGCTTTCTGTTCTAGGGGAAGAAGGTTGGTGCCGAAGACAGGATTTGAACCTGCACGCCCTTGCGGACACTAGACCCTGAATCTAGCGCGTCTGCCAATTCCGCCACTTCGGCTCGGGTGCGGACTCTACCATCGAACGGCGCGCCGATGCTACGCCCGGGGCGCCGCCGCCGGGACGCCGGTCGCGGCCTCGGCGGCGACCGGGTTCCGGCGGTCGCCGACCACGCGCGCCGGGGAGCCGACCGCGATGCTCCAGGCGGGGATCGGGTTCACCACCACCGAACCGGCGCCGACGATGCACTCCTCGCCGACGTCGGCCAGGACGATCGCGCCGTTGCCGATCCAACTGCCCCGCCCGACCCGCACCGGCTCCTTGCGCCCGCCCTGGAGCGCGATCGGGATGTCGGTGCGCGCGGCGAAGTGCTGGTGCTTGCCGCTGGTGACCTGGACGTTGCTCCCGAGGACCACGTAGTCGCCGAGGATCGCCCAGCCGAGGTTGCAGAAGGCGCTGATGTAGACGTTCTCGCCGATCACGACCTGCGGCGCGCTGAACAGGGTGCCGAGATGCACCGTGACGCGGCGCCCGCACCCCGCCGACATCCAGCGCAGGAGCGCCAGGCGGGTGAACACCCCGACGAAGGTCGGCAGGAGACAGGCGCACTGCATGATCGACTGGAAAAGGCCGGGTCGCCGGCCGGTCGCCACGTAGAACAGCGCGATCGGCGCCGTGAGGATCCGGAAGATCAGGAGAAGCGCCCCGTAGACGATGGCGCGCGCGCCGGTGAGTTCGGAGCGGAGGATCGACTGCTGCGTCGCGCCATCCATGCGAGCCGGGATTGTAGGTCCTGCCGGGGGCGATGCGCCAGCCGGCCGAGATTGGGGGCACCGCGCGGGGCCGGGTCGTGGCATGCTCCGCGGCGATGACTGACGACGCGCGCCGATTTCGCCAGGCTTTGCTCGATCTCATGCGCCGGCCCGAGTACCGGCCGGCCGAGTTCCACGACCTCGAACGCCTCCTGAAGGTCGACCGGGCACGGCATCGCACCTTCAAGCGGGTGGTGGGCGCCCTGACCGAGGAAGGGGTGATCGAGCGCACCGATCGTCGCCGCTTCGCGCTCACCGGCGCGGCGCGACCGGGCGGGACGGAACGGCCCGCCGGCGCGCGGGGCCGGGGAGCGGGGCCGGTCCCGACGGCCGGGAGGGCGGCGCCGGCCCGGCCGGGGGCGCCGGCCATCACCGGTCTCCTGCAGGTGAACCCGAAGGGGTTCGGGTTCGTGGTGGCCGACCAGGGCGGCCGCGACCTGTTCATCCCGCCGCAGGGAGTGGGGAACTGGCGCGACGGCGATCGGGTTTCCGCCATCGTGGTGCAGGAGTCGCGCGACGGCCGCCTGCAGGGCGAGATCACCGGGCTCATCGAGCGCAGCCGCCGGCGGGTCGTCGGGGTGTTCCGCGCGGCGCGCGGCGGCGCCTCGGCCGCGCCGGCGGGACAAGCGCCCGCGCCGCGCGGGGCGGCGGGTGTCGTCGAGGCCTACGACCGCCGCCACGAAGGGGGGGTCGTCATCCCCGAGGGGCAGGCGGGGGGTGCGGTCGACGGCCTCGTGGTCGGGGTCGAGATCCTGACCCCGCCGACCGAGGCGCGGCGCGCCACCGGCCGGGTGATCGAGGTGATCGGCCCCGAAGCGACCGCCGGCACCGAGCTGCGCGCGGTGATCGTCAAGTTCGGCCTGCGCGAGGAGTTCCCGCCCGACGTGCTGCAGGAGGCGGAGCGGGCGCCGGCCGAGGTGAGCGCCGCCGAGCGCGCCGGGCGCGAGGATTTCCGCGGCCTGCCGATCGTCACCATCGACGGCGAGACGGCGCGCGATTTCGACGATGCGGTCCTGGTGCGGCGGCTCGGCGACGGCTGGGAGCTGCAAGTGCACATCGCCGACGTGGGCCACTACGTGCAGGCCACCAAGCCCCTCGACGCCGAGGCGCTCGAGCGCGGCACCAGCGTCTACTTCCCGGGCTTCAGCCTGCCGATGCTGCCGCACCGGTTGAGCAACGGCATCTGCTCGCTCAACCCGAAGGTCGATCGGCTGGTGCTCTCCTGCGTCATGACCCTCGACGCCGAAGGGCAGATCACCGCGCACCGGCTGGTCGAGGGGGTGATCCGGAGCGCGGCGCGCATGACCTACACCGAGGTGGCGAAGATCCTGGTCGGCCGCGACCCGGCCGTCATCGAGCGCTACCGCGACCTGGTGCCGCATTTCCAGGCGATGGAGACCCTGTGCGGCGTCCTGAATGCCCGGCGCCGCAAGCGCGGCAGCATCGATTTCGACCTTCCGGAGCCGGAGGTGATCCTCGCGGCCACCGGCGAGATGACCGGCATCCTGGCGCTCGAGCGCAACATCGCGCACCGGATCATCGAGGAGTTCATGCTGGCGGCGAACGAGACCGTCGCGGAGCACCTGTTCAAGGCGCGGGTCCCGTCGATCTACCGCGTGCACGAGCGCCCCGACCCGCGGCGTCTCGAGGACTTCGACATCATCGCGCACGCCTTCGGCTACCGGCTGCCGCGCCCGTTCACCGCGATCCAGCCGGCGGCGTTCGCGGCGCTTCTCGATCGCGCCCGCGGCCGGCCGGAGGAGCCGTTCCTCGCCAAGCAGATGCTGCGTTCGATGAAGCAGGCGCGCTACAGCGAGAGGCGCGATCAGCATTTCGGCCTGGCGTCGCCCTGCTACACCCACTTCACCTCGCCGATCCGGCGCTACCCGGACCTGATCGTGCACCGTCTCGTGAAGCGGCTCCTCAAGGGCACGCCGATGGACGCGGCGGAGCGCGCCCGGTGGGAGGAGTTCCTGCCGGAGGCGGCGGCCCGATCGTCGTTCCGCGAGCGCGCCGCCGACGCCGCCGAAAACGAGCTGATCCAGCGCAAGAAGATGACCTTCATGGCGGGGCGGCTCGGCGAGGAGTTCGACGGCTTCGTCGGCAGCGTCGAGGATTTCGGCTTCTTCGTCGAGTTGAAGGAGCTGTTCGTCGAGGGACTGGTGCCGATCGAATCGCTCGGCGACGACCGCTATCGCTATGACGAGCGCCGCCGCGTCCTGCGCGGCGAGCGGCGCGGGCGGGTGATCGCCCTCGGCGATCCGGCGCGGGTGCGGATCGCCCGGGTCGACACGGCGCGACTGCAGATCGAGTTCGCCCTCATCGGGATCAAGACCGGTCTCCGGCCGGCGGGAGCGCTCGCGCCGCCCACGCCGGACCCCTCCACGGCCCGCAGGCGCGGGTCGCGGCGGGGCGGCGCCCATGGAGCCCCCCCGGCGCGCGGTGGCCAGGGCCGCCGCAAAGGATCGGGTGCCGGCGGGTCCGGGGGATCGCGCGCGCCCGGGTCGGCGCGCGCGGCCGGCGCCGATCGACGCGCGCGCCGGCGGTCCCGCCGCCGGCGTTGACCGCGAAGCGCCGCGGAGCCCGCCGGCCCGGCCGGCGGCGACGCCGCGCCCGCGTCGTGCTCGACCTCTAGCGACTGGCCAGTTCGCGGAGCGGCGCTCCGGCGATCGCCTCCGCGGCGCGCATCACGACGAGGCCCGCGAGCGCCAGCGCGATGAACGGCCCGGCCGGATGCATCACGAGGCTCCCGGCCCAGTCCCCGTGCATCCACTGGCAGATCGATCGGGTCAGCCCGCACCCGAGGCAGGGAAGCCCGGTGATCCGGTGCCAGAGGCAGAGGTCGAACGGCAGCGGTCGCGCGGCCGGGAGGATCGCTCCGAGCGCCAGGACGAGCGCCGCGATCGCCGCCTCCGCGAGCCGTCGGCGACGCCACGATCCGGGGCGCGGCGGCGCCGACCTGTTGATCACGCGAGGCTCGGCGCCGCGACCGCCGTCGCGGCGCTCTTCTTCGCGATCAGCCACCGGTAGGCGAGTCCGAACGCGGTCATGCAGACGGGCGCCGCGAGGAAGATGCCGACGCAGAACGCCATCAGTCCCAGGAGCATGATCGGAATGCAGGCGAGGCACAGGAGGAACAGCCGCCAGCGGTATCCCTCGGTCAGGACGGCGCTGCGCTGCATCGCCTCCCAGAAGCTGAGCCGGTTCTCGGCCAGCACCGGGAAGGTGAACATCCACATGATCGCCAGGATGATCCCGGGAACGATCAGGAAGACGAACCCGAGAGCGACGAGGAACAGGACGACGAGATAGGCGAGGAAGGCGTCGCCGAACATGTCGAAGCCTTCGAACATCATCCCGACCCGCGGCGGACGGCCGTCGATCGCGCCGAGGATGGCGCGCCAGATGCCGACCTGCAGGGCGCCGCCGATGATGAACGCGACGCAGGTGCCGAGATAGGGGACTCCGGTGATCGCCGAGTTGATGAACACCATGGCGGCCAGCGGCAGCCAGTGGATCTTGAACAGGTCCCAGGCCTGCCCGAAGAAGCCCCAGACGCGGAACTCGGCCGCGGGGGCGAAGACCTGGCTCGCCGCCGGGCCGGCCGCGAAGCCGGCGCGGGCCGA
>DATKFL010000534.1:0-2872 GCA_035511355.1 Dongiaceae bacterium | reverse complement strand
CCATGGCCCCCCCGGCGGCGGCCGCGCATTATGCGGGTCGCCCCCGGGCGCTGGCAAGGGTGCGGCCGCGGAGAGATATGTCATGATGTCGCACGTGAGCGATTCACTGGCCCCGGGGTTCCTGTTCGCGGTGCCGCAGCTCCTCGACCCGAACTTCCTGCAGTCGGTGATCCTGCTCGTCGATCATACCGACGACGGATCGTTCGGGCTGGTGCTGAACCACGAATCGCCCATCCTCCTCGAAGCGCTCTGCCGCGAGCAGAAGATCCCGTATGCCGGCGATCCGACCCGGCACGTCCTGCGCGGCGGGCCGGTCGAGCCGCAGCGCGGCTTCGTGCTGTACGGCGCCGAGCACACCGACCCGGAGGGGCGCGCGATCGCCTCGGGGATCGGGATCAGCCTGTCGCTCGGCACCCTCGGGCGGCTGTGCGCCCTGTCGCAGGCGCGCTTCGGCTGCTTTCTCGGGTACGCCGGCTGGGGCCCGGGTCAGTTGACCCACGAGATCGCCGAAGGGGCCTGGCTGACCGGGCCGATCGATGCCGCCATCGCCCTCGACACGCCGGCGAAGTCGATGTGGGAGCGCGGCCTCCGCGGTCTCGGGATCGACCCGGCGGCGCTCGTCCCCGGGTCGGCGACCGAAGCATGACGCTCGCGATCCGCGTCCATCGGACCGGCGGCCCCGAGGTGCTGGTGCCCGAGACGATCGATCCGGGCCGCCCCGGACCGGGTCAGGCTCTGGTGCGCCAGACCGCCGTCGGCGTCAACTTCATCGACACCTATCACCGATCCGGTCTGTACCCCCTGCCGGCGCTGCCGCACGGCATCGGGAGCGAGGCGGCCGGGGTCGTGGAGGCGGTCGGCGACGGAGTGACCGAGGTGCGGCCGGGAGATCGGGTCGCCTACGCCGCCGCCGGCCCGCCGGGAGCGTACGCCGGCGAGCGCCTCCTCCCGGCGGAGCGACTGGTGCCGTTGCCGGCGACCGTCGACGATCGCACGGCGGCGGCGATGATGCTCAAGGGGATGACCGCGGAGTACCTCATCCGCCGCACCTTCCGGGTCGAGCCCGGCATGACGGTGCTGTTCCACGCGGCGGCGGGCGGCGTGGGCCTGATCGCCTGCCAGTGGCTGAAGCACCTCGGCGCCACGGTGATCGGCACCGTGGGTGACGACGCCAAGGCGGAGCTGGCGCGCGCGCACGGCTGCGCGCACACGATCGTCTACACCCGCGAGGCGATCGCCCCGCGGGTGCGCGAGATCACCGGGGGCCGCGGCGTGCCGGTGGTGTACGACGCGGTGGGACGGGCGACGATGGCGGCCTCGCTCGATGCGCTCGCGCGCCGCGGGATGCTGGTCTCGTTCGGCAACGCCTCGGGAGCCCCCGAGCCGCTCGATCCGCTGGTGCTGTCGCGCAAGGGATCGCTCTACCTGACCCGGCCGACACTGTTCGACTACAACGCCACGCGCCCCGAGCTCCTGGCGAGCGCCGGCGCGCTGTTCGGCGTGGTCGGTTCGGGCGCGGTGCGGATCGAAGTGCGCCAGACCTGGCCGCTCGCCGACGCGGCCGAGGCGCACCGCGCGCTCGAGTCACGCCGCACCGTCGGCTCGTCGATCCTGATTCCCTGAACCGACGGCTAGACCGCAGCGGCGTTCCGGAGCGCCTCGATGCGCGGCGCGCGCGAGGCGGGCGAGTCGAGGCTGAACGAGCGCGCGTCGCCGAGATCGTCGCGCACGAAGCGCTCGGTGCGGGCCACCGCCTCGCGCAACGCCGCGTCGTCGACCCCGAAGGACGCCCAGGCGATGCCATCCGACTCGGGGTCGTATTCCCACAACCCGACGACCCGGCCGCGGTCGACGATCGCGTGGCTCGGGAGGTCCTTGAGCCCGCCGAGGGTGGTCAGCGATCGATCGTTCATCACCCGGCGCCGTCCGTCGCGGTCGTCGACCAGGCTGGCGAGGTCGCGGCGGTGCAGGGCCAGGGCGTCGAGTCCGCTCACGAGGGCGTAGATCGGCTCGCGCGGCGCCTTGAATTGCAGGAGCGCCTCGCGCTCCTCCGGAAAGAGCATCCGATCGCTCCCCGACTCCATCGGCACCAGGCCCAACGACTCGATGGCCGTCTGCGAGGCGCTCACGCCGAGCGCCGAGAAGACCCGGAACTCCGCCAGGGTCGCCGGGCCGATCCAGCGGAACCAGCGGCGCGCGAGCTCGGTCGCCGCCTCTTCGGGAGCCGGGGCACGGTGCGCCAGCGGCGACGGATTCCAGAGGGTGTAGCGGTAGCGCTGCTGGTCGAGCCGGCCGTTCACCGGCACGCGCCGGATGCGCCCCTCCGATTGCAGGAGCCCGAGCGCGACCGGCAGGGTCGTGGTCATCCCCTTCTTCTTGCCGGCCTCGCCGAGATTGCGGCAGGCCCTGCCCACCGCCTTCTTGATCGCGTCGGGCTCGAGCGGGCCGCCGGCGAGGGCGTCGACCACCTTGTCGGACAGGCGGTCGATCTCCTGTGCCGTGACGCCGAGGGTTGCCGCGACCCGGAGCGGCGCCTTCGCCCCTTCCTGCCCGAGCACCAGCGCCAGCGCGAAGTCGGCGGCCGGCACGACGTAGGTGCAGCCGCGCGCCGCGGGCAGCTCGTGGATCTCGAGATCCGCCACCGCGCGGTCGGCGCGCTCGCGACCGATGCCGGCGCGCGCGTGCAGCGTGAGATACGGTCCGGCGCCGGCGACCGATCGAGCCCAGCCCGATCGCTCGAGAACCGCGGCGGGAGCCGCGCCGTCGAGCGACCCGTCGAGTCCCTGCCGGTGGAACCAGAATGCGCGCAGCGTCTCTTTCTTCATCCGCGCATCCTATCCCGGACCCGCCCCGGCCGGGGCGGGTCCCCGTC
>DATKFL010000533.1:0-3300 GCA_035511355.1 Dongiaceae bacterium | reverse complement strand
GCGCATCCCGATCCATTTCGTGTTGATGCGGGGCCGCGTGCCCAACACCGGCCCGCAGCCGGGCAACAGCACCGATCTCGGCAAGCCGGCCACGGTGGCGGCCACTACCTGGCTCAAGGTCGAGCCGGTGGCCAACCGGGTGGAGGTCAAGCTCACCCATCCGGAGAAGGCGCGGCCCGGTCAGAAGGTCGAGATCAAGATCGATCTGCGCGATCCCCAGGGCAATCCGCGGCCGGGCGAGGTCACCCTCTGGCTGGTCGACCAGGCCGTGCTCGCGCTGGGCAAGGAGCAGCGGCTCGATCCGCTGCCGGACTTCATCACCAAGGTCTTCTCGCACCTGATCGTGCGCGACACGCGCAACCTCGTGTTCGGCTTCCTGCCGTTCGCCGAGAACCCGGGCGGCGACCAGGGCGGAGCGGGGGAGGGGAGCCTGCTCGACCGCGCCACCGTGCGCCGCAACTTCAAGGCCGTGCCCTACTACAACCCGAACATCCAGGTGGGGCCGGACGGCACCACCAAAGTGATGGTCGAGCTG
The DNA here is from genome assembly GCA_035511355.1 of Dongiaceae bacterium. Lineage (GTDB taxonomy): Bacteria > Acidobacteriota > Polarisedimenticolia > Gp22-AA2 > Gp22-AA2 > DATKFL01. Next base: position 2,765 of record DATKFL010000533.1, on the reverse strand, counting down.
CCGGACGACATCACGGTGTTCAAGATCCGCGCGAAGGCGGCCTCCGGGCCCGACCGCTTCGGCGTCGGCACCAGCCAGATCGCCGTCCGCCTGCCGGTGATCATCCAGCCGGCGCTGCCGCGCTTCGTGCGTCCGGGCGACCGCTTCCTCGCCTCGGGGATCGGCCGGGTCGTCGAAGGCGACCTCGGCGCCGGTCAGGCCGAGGTCAGGGTGCAGGGGGTGCAGCTCGGCGGACCGGCGAAGAAGACCTTCACCTGGACCGACCAGCCGGAGCGCATCGAGTTCCCGGTGAGCGTGCCGACGCCGCCGTACAAGGCCGACGGCACGCTGGCCTACGATCGCGTCGCCTTCACCTTCGGCGTGGCGCGCACCGCCGACGGCGCCAGCGACGCGTTCGAGGTGAAGCTGCCGGTGCGTGACGACCGGCGGCCGATCCGCATTCGGATGATGAAAGAGCTCGCCGCCGGCGCCACGCTGCCCGTGCCGGCGCTGCCCGAGCCGGCGCGGCCCGGCTCCATCCGCCGCTCCGTCCTGGTCTCCGATCAGGCCGCGCTGGTCCGCATGGCCGCCGGCCTCGACTTCTTCAACCAATACCCGTATGGCTGCACCGAGCAGCGCCTGAGCCAGGCGCGCGCCGAGATGGCCCTGAAGCGCTTCCGCGCCCTCCTGCATCAGGAGGGGGACGACGCCCGCATGAAACGGGCCGTCGAGGACACGCTGCAATGGATTCCCCAGGTGATCGATCCGCGCGGCCTGGTCGCCTACTGGCCGGGCGCGACCGGGTACGTGTCGCTGACCGCCTGGACGGTGCAGTTCCTGGTCGAGGCGAAGGCCGCCGCCTTCCGGGTGGACGACAAGCTGCTGGCCACCCTGACCCGTTCGCTGGAGCAGTCGCTGCGCTCCGACTACGGCGCGTTCATCGACGGCGAGGCGTTCACCGAGCGCTGCTGGGCGCTCGCGGCGCTCGCCGCCGCCGGCAAGTTCGATCCCGCCTACGCGGCCGAGCTGGCGCGCAAGGCCCAGTTCCTCGATCTCGAAGGAGTGGCCGAGGTGCTGCAATCGTTCGCCAAGGCCGGCGATACGACCTCGCCGGCCGCCGACGCGCTCGCCGAGCGGATCTGGAGCGGCGTCGTCCTGCGCCTCTACCAGGGCAAGGAGATCTACGGCGGCCTGCAGACGACGGCGACGGCGCGCAACGGCCTCATCCTGCCGACCGAGACCCGCACGGTGGCCGAGATGGCCCGCGCGCTGGCTAGGAAGGACGGCAAGAACCCGAAGCTCCAGCTGTTGATCGACGCCCTGGTCAACCTCGGGCGCGACGACGGCTGGGGCACCACCAACGCCAACGCCGCCGCCCTGCTGGCCCTGGGAGAGCTCCTCCAGCCGCCCTATGCCGGGAGCACCCCCAAGGCGTTGCAGGTCAAGCTCGGCGGCGGCGCGCCGCAAGCGCTGAGCCTCGGTCCGCAGGCGCCGATCGCCTACGCGGTGACCACCGATGAGGGCAGCGGCGGCGCCGGCAGCGTCACCGTGCAACCCGGGGCCGCCGGCAAACCGGCACTGGTGCGGCTGGAGACCGTGTATCTCCCCGCCGGCGACGGCGCGCAGGTGGCGGCGACGTCCGACGGTTTCGTGGTCAGCCGCGAGATGCTGAAGCTGGCCGCGGGCGGCGCGCCGCCGGAGCGCATCGCGCTCGCCGAGCCGGGCAAGACCGTGCGCTTGCGCCTCGGCGACGTCGTCGAGGAGCACGTGCGGGTGGTCAACCCCAAGGACCGCCACTTCGTGGCCGTCGTTGCCCCCCTGGCCGCCGGCCTCGAGCCGCTCAATCCGGCGCTCGCCACCGCGCCGCCGGAAGCCAAGCCGAGCAACGGGCTGACGCTCAAGCCGACCTACGTCGCTTTCCTGGACGACCAGGTCGCCTACTACTACGACACCCTGCCCAAGGGGACCTTCGATTTCTATTTCCGCACCCGCGGGAGCATCGAAGGGACCTTCATCCAGCCCGCCGCGCGGGCCGAGATGATGTACGACGGCGCGGTCACCGGCACCTCGGCCGGCGCCCGCGTCGAGGTCGTGCGCCAGGAGAAGTAGTTGCGGACCAAGGCGCTGTTCCGCCTCTGGCGCGGACGCTGGCGGCGCTTCGATCGCCGGCGCTTCGCCCTGCGCGCCTTGGTGGCCGCGGCGGTGGCCGCCCACCTCCTGGCGGTCGCCGTCGTGCTCATCGCCGGCTTCCGCGCCCGTCTCACCGCGCCGGCGCCGACGTTCCTGTTGCGCGACCGGCACGGCCGTTTTCTTGGCGAGGTCGGCGCGCCGGTGGACGGCGAGCTGGGATATTGGCCGGTCGCAACGGTTCCGCCGCGGGTGGTGGCGGCCACCCTGGCGCTCGAAGACCGGCGCTTTGCGTCGCACCCGGGCGTCGATCCGCTGGCGGTCGCGCGGGCGGTGCTCCAGAACCTGCGCCGCGGCCGCCGGGTCTCCGGCGCGTCCACCCTGGCGATGCAGATCGCGCGCATGCAGAGCCCGGGGGGTCGCGGTTACCTGCGCAAGGCAACCGAGGCGGTCACCGCCTATCTGTTGACCGCCCGCTACGGCCGCGAGGGGATCCTCCGCCACTACCTGCGAATCGTGCCCTACGGCAATCGCATCCACGGCATCGCCTACGCCGCGCGGCGCTATTTCGACAAGCCGGTCGACGACCTCTCCTGGGCCGAGATCGCCTTCCTGGCCGGCATCCCGCAGGCGCCGGGCACGATGAACGTGTACACGCC
>DATKFL010000532.1:0-4314 GCA_035511355.1 Dongiaceae bacterium | reverse complement strand
CCCCGCTGCTCGACGGCGAGGAGCGCGCCGCCGCGGCGCGCGCGCGGTTCGCGACCGATCCGGACGCGGCCCTCGCCGACCTGATCGCGCTGCGCGATCAGCACGCGGCCAACGTCCATGTCCTGCATGCCCTGGCGCTGTCGTTCCACGAGGCCGGCCGCGGCGCCGAGTCGCTCGAGACCGCGCGCGCCGGCATCCCGCTCTGCCTCGGACGCGGCCAGGTGGCGCTCGCGGCGGACCTGTTCGTCGCGCACTGGAAGCAGGCGCGCGCCCTCGGTCTGGATCACGAGCAGATCGACGCGGTCGCGGGCGCGCTGTTCCGGCGCAACGATCTGGTCAGGGCGGTGGCCGCCTATGGCCTCGCCCTGACCCTGGACCCCGCCGATCGCAAGGCGGTCAAAGGCCTCCTGCAGGCGGCCGACCAGCGCCTGCACAAGGAGGGGCGTCCGAAGGACGCCGCGCGCATCTACACCTTCCTCCTGCAGTACGCGCCGGACTCGGTCTTCGCCGACGACATGCGGCGCGGCCTCGCCGAAGCCGAAGCCCGCCTCGCCCGCGCATCGTAGCCTCCCGCGCCGGTTGCGCCGGGCCGGGCATTCCCCCTATCCTGACCGGGCCGCCGGGCGTTCGCCGCGCCCGCCGTGCTCGCTTCAGTGGCAACGAAGCCTGGATTCCCGAGACGTGGCGCCGCCGGGGGGGTGCTCGCCGGCGTCGTCATGGTGCTGGCCTGCGCGCGGTCGAGCGAGGCGCCGTCGCCCTCCCGATCCGCGTCCGGGGCGAACCCGCCGGGCGACGGCGCGAAGGTCTGGTCCGGGACGGCCCCCAACACGCCGACGCCCGCCGGCTCCGCCTTCGTGGCCGAGATCGGCGAGACCGGCCCCTTCCCGCGCATCCCGCCCCTGCCGCACGGTGAGGGGGCGAAGCGGATGAACGCCCGCCTCGACGCCATCGTGCGCAACATGGAGCCGAGGCGGAACGTCTTCCTGAACACCGCGCGCGCCGAGCGCCTGCGCCAGGACATCGCCTCGATCGGCGACCTGCACGAGCAGGTGAGCGGCACCACCTTCCTCGCCGACGAGCTCCTGAAGGCGGGCCAGATCGAGGAGGCGATGGCGCTGATCGAGCCGTACCTCAGCCCGTCGCCCGCGCTGGCGCCGAACGTGCCGCCCTACGCGCGGACCTACGAGTTCCTCGGTCTCGCGGCGCTGCGGCTGGGCGAGACCCAGAACTGCATCACGCAGCACAACGGCGAGTCGTGCCTCGTGCCGATCAAGGGCGGCGGCATCCATGTCAACCAGGAGGGTTCGCGCCGGGCGATCGGCTACTTCACCAAGTCGCTCGATCTCGACCCGGGCGCCCTGGGCGTGCGCTGGCTCCTGAATCTCGCCTACATGACGGTCGGGGAGTATCCGGCCAAGGTGCCGGCGAAGTGGCTGGTCAAGCCGACGACCTTCACGTCGACCGGGACGATGGTCCGTTTCCGCGACGTTGCGGCGGCCGCGGGGCTCGACATGAGGCAGCACGCCGGCGGCGCCATCTTCGACGATTTCGACGGCGACGGACTCCTGGATCTCGTGGTCACCTCGATGGGGGTGCATGACCCGATGCGCTTCTTCCACAACCGCGGCGACGGGCGGTTCGAGGAGCGCACGGACGCCGCGGGGCTGGCCGGCGAATGGGGCGGGCTGAACGTCATCCACGCCGACTACAACAACGACGGCTGGCTCGATCTCCTGGTCCTGCGCGGCGGCTGGATGGGCAAGGGAGGGCGGTTCCCCTCCTCGCTCCTGCGCAACAACGGCGACGGCACCTTCGACGACGTCACCGAGGAAGCCGGCATCATGACGCTCCGCCCGACGCAGACCGCGGCGTTCGCCGACTACGACGGCGACGGCTGGCTCGACCTGATGTTCGGCTACGAGTCGCGCAAGGACGACGCGCAGCGGAGCGAGCTCTGGCACAACCAGCGCGACGGCACCTTCAGGAACGCCACCGCCTGCCTCGGACCCGCCGACTTCGGCTACGTGAAGGGAGTGGCGTTCGGCGATTACGACAACGACGGCCGTCCCGACCTCTACATCTCGGTGCAGGACGGATCGAACCATCTCTTCCACAACGCCGGGCCGCGCACCCCGGCCGACCCGCAGGGCGAAGACTGGGTCTTCACCGACGTGACCGAGGCCGCGGGAGTCGCCGGGCCGCGCTTCTCCTTCCCGACCTGGTTCTTCGACTACGACAACGACGGCTGGCTCGACATCATGGCGGCGGCGTTCCACTTCGTCGATCTCGACGACGCGGTGGCGAAGATGGCGGGGCTGCCGCACCGGATGGAGCCACCCGCCCTGTACCGCAACAACCGCGACGGCACCTTCACCGACGTGGCGAAGACCGACGGCCTCGAACGGATGTCGCTGCCGATGGGGTCGAACTACGCCGACTTCGACGGCGACGGCTGGCTCGACATCTACGTCGGCACCGGCGAGCCGAACCTGCGATCGCTGGTCCCGAACCAGATGTTCCGCAACGTCGAGGGGAAGCGCTTCGACGACGTCAGCGTCGCCGCCGGGGTCGCCAACATCCAGAAGGGGCACGCCATCGCGCCGGCCGACGTCGACAACGACGGCGACCTCGACTTCTTCTCGGAGATGGGGGGCTGGTACGAGGCCGACGTGGCGCACGCCAACTTCTTCCTCAACCCCGGGAACGACAACGCCTGGGTGACCCTGCGCCTGGAAGGGCGCCGATCGAACCGCGCGGCGCTCGGCGCGCGCATCCTGGTGCGGGTGCGGACCGCCGCCGGGACGCGCGACATCCACCGGGTCGTCGAATCGGGGGGGTCGTTCGGCGGCGGATCGCTGCAGCAGGAGATAGGATTGGGGCGCGCCACCGCGATCGACCTCGTCGAGGTCAGGTGGCCGACGACCGGCACGACGCAGCGCTTCGAGAACGTCGGCATGCGGCGCGCCTGGCGCATCGTCGAGGGGGAGGCCGCCCTGACGCCCGTGACCCTGAAGCCGTTCAAGTTCGAATGAGCGGCTACGAGACCGTCTCGCAGGACGAGGCCGCGGCGCTGGTGGCGGCGGGGGAGGCGCTCGTCCTCGACGTGCGCAATCCCGACGAGTGGGCGCAGCTCGGGACGATCCCCGGGGCGGTGCCGCTGCCGATGGACCTGGCTCTGTCGGCGACCGCGACCCTGCCGCGCGACGGCCGCGCCGTCCTGGTCTGCTGCGAGCACGGCGTGCGGAGCGCCGCGGTGGCGCGCATGCTCGCGGCCGCCGGGCTGCCGCGCGTCCTGAATCTCGCCGGCGGCATGTCGGCCTGGCGCGGCGACCGCGCCTTCGAGGCGCGCGTTCCGGACCCGCGTTACGGCCCGTCGTCGTGGCTGCTCGCCAACGTCGATCTCCTGCCGTCCGCGGACCGGGCCGGCGGGGCCCCGGAGGTGCTCGACGTGGCGTCGGGGAGCGGGCGGCATGCTCTGCTCCTGGCGTCCGCCGGGTTCAAGGTGCGGGCGATCGATGCCGACGAAACACGCCTGGCGGGCCTGCGTGCGACCGCCGCCGCCGTCGGCCTCGGGCTCGAGGCCGCGCGCGTCGATCTGGAATCGGCCGGCGCCGACCTCGGCTCCGGGGAGTACGACCTGATCCTGGTCTTCCGGTACCTGCACCGCCCGCTCTTCCCGGCGCTGGCGAAGGCGCTCCGGCCGGGCGGCGTGCTGCTCTACGAGACCTACACCGAGGCGCAGGCCGGGCGCGGCAAGCCGACCAGCCCGGCGCATCTTCTCGAGGCGGGCGAGCTGCGACGGCTGGTCCAGCCGCTCCGCGTCCTGCGCGAGCGGGAAGGGGAGTACGACGGCGCGATGGTCGCCGGCGTCGTGGCGCGGCGCGAGGGCTGATCAGCCCTCGAGTTGCGCGTCCAGCTCGAAGGCGACGTTCCCCTTCAGGGCATTGCTCACCGGGCAGCCGTCCTTCGCCTTCTCGGCCGCCTCCTTGAAGGCCGCCGCCGTGAGGTTCGGCACGCGGCCGCGCACCTCGAGGCGGATCGTCGTGATCCGGAAGGCGTCGCCGACCTTCTCGAGGGTCACCGAGGCCTTGGTCGCCACCCGCTCGGCGGGCGTGCCGGCGCGCTCGAGTCCGGCGGAGAGCGCCATGCTCAGGCAGGCGGCGTGCGCCGCTCCGATCAGCTCTTCGGGATTCGTGCCGGTGCCGTCCTCGAAGCGCGAGGCGAACGAGTAGGCTCCCTCGAAGACGCCTTTCCCAACGGTGACCTTTCCGGAACCGCTCCGCAGGACTCCCTTCCACTCGGCGCTCGAATGAC
>DATKFL010000531.1:0-4869 GCA_035511355.1 Dongiaceae bacterium | reverse complement strand
CGGACCATGGCGGCGTCGCCGCCGGCCGCGCCGGGGGGCGGCGATGGAGACCGACGTCCGGCGGAACCCCGGCCTGTTGAAGCTCGATCTCTACTGCCAGGGGCTGCGGCTCGACGACTCCTGCCACGTCGCCGACGACGGCCGCGCGATCCTCAGGACGCGCGCCGGCCTGGGGAGCGGGCTCGAACTGATCCTCCCGGGCGGGCTCTGGACCAACGTCCCGGTGGCCGAGCCGTTCGCGGCGGCCTCTCCTTATTCGTTGCACCGCGTGCGGGGACGGTACGAGATCCGGTGCGGCCTCGAGCCGATCGCCCCGGTGCGCCTCGCGCCGCGCCCCGCCTGGTACGACCGCCTCACCTCCACGGGCAAGCCGATGACCCGCGTCGGGACCCTGCAGGGGACCTACCTCGGCATCTACCCGGCGCGCGTCTGCGACTACTGGCGCGAGAAGCCGGAGCGCACCAACTGCCACTTCTGCTCGGTCGGCCTGAACCTCGGCGCCGACGACGCTCCGGAGAAATCGGTCGACGAGGTGATGGAGGTCGTGCATGCCGCCATCGCCGAATCGCGCATCACGTACGTCGACTTCAACACCGGGCATTACGAAGGCGAGTCGTACCTCGACATCCTCGAGCCGTACCTCCGGCGCGTGAAGCAGGAGACCGGGCTCCTCGTCGGCGTGCAGACGCCGCCGCACCGCGATCCGAAGCGCTATCTCCACCTGCGGGAGATGGGGGTGAACCGGGTGTCGTTCTGCTTCGAAATCTTCGACGAGGCGCGCTTCCGCGAGGTCTGCCCGGGCAAGCACCGCGAATACGGCCTGGCGCGCTACCTCGAGGCCGTGCGCTACTGCGCCACGCTCGGCGCGCGCGGCGATCGGCGCGAACCCTGGGTCGCGAACGGCGAGATCATCGCCGGTCTCGAGTCGCCAGCCTCGTCGATGGCGGCGATCGACTGGATCACCTCGGTCGGCGCCATCCCGACCGTCTGCGTCTTCCGTCCCCTGCTCGGCACCGACATGCAGAACGCGCCGCCGCCGGTCACCGGGGAGATGGTGCCGGTCTTCCGCCGCCTGTACGAGGCCTGCATGCAGCGCGGCCTGCCGATCGGGGTCGCGCCGAACGTGCAGGTGAGCCTCGTGCTGTTGCCGGAGGAGTGCCGCTGGTTCGCGGACGCGCCGCGGCGGCACTTCTGGGGACGGATGCGCAACAGGGTGCTCGGTGCCGGGCTGCGCTTCCGCCTCGCGGCGCGGGCGCGGCGGATGCGCCGGGCGCGCAGCGCGGCCGGGCTCACTCGACGGGCGGAATCGCCTCGAGCGCCGCGCGCCGCGGGATGACGAAGCCCGAGTCGGTCGTCTCGAGCAGGCCGTCCTTTCCCCAGCGGCTCATGATCCGGATGGCGGTCTCCTGCGTCGTGCCGACCAGGTCGGCGATCTCCTGCCGGCTCAACGCCAGCGGCACGACGAGACCCTCCGGCTCGACGCGCCCCATCCGGTCGGCAAGGGTCAGGAAAAGGCGCGCCACCCGGAACTCGACCCGCGACGAGCGTTCGGCGAGACGGCGGGTCAGCTCGAGCATCCGCCGCGTCAGGCCGACCAGGAGCCCGCGGGCCAGGAGCGGGTTGGCCGCCAGGATGGCGAAGAACTCCTGCCGCGGCAGCGAGACCAGGCTGGCCGCCTCCATGGCGACGGCGGTCGCGGGGAACGGGCGCTCCTCGTAGGCGGCCACCACTCCGACCGGGTCGCCCGGGCCGAAGATCTCGAGAATCAGATCGCGCCCGTCGGCCGCCGCCTTCCGGACCTTGACCCGCCCGCCGAGGACGAAGTGGAAGGCCAGGCCGGGATCCCCTTCGCGGAATATCACCTCGCCCTCTTCGTACGCGGTGATCCGGACGAGCGGGCGGAGCGATTCGCGCTCGGCCGGCTTGAGCGCCTGGAAGAGCGGGATCGCCGCCCAGGGGATCGGTCGATCGCCACGGTCGTCGCTCGTCAGGATCGCCTCGCGCGGGGGCGATGCACGCCGCCGCCGCTCCGGATCATACCGGACGCGCCTGTAACGGCCCGCGTGGCGATCGGATGCCGCCCGCCCGACTGTCCGCGCCGGGCGTCGCCGCATCCTGCGGCGCGCGCGGCATCCGGAACGCGCCCCCCTCGGAGTAACGTTCGACCGCTCAGCGTTTCGCGAGCCATGATCCCTTCTGGCACCGGCCTTGCTCGGCCAGAGCCGATCAGCCCATCGAGTACAATCGACCGAAGGGGGTGCAGCATGCACGACCGTCCGTCCGTTCGACCCGCCACGCTCGACACGGCCGACGGCATCGTGGTCCATGATCTCGAAGCCCGCTGAGCGCGAGGACCCCGTGGTCGCCGGGGAGTCCGATCCCTGGTGGCACAGCGCGCCCGGCCGCGCGGGGTTGGCCGCGCTCCTCGTTTTCGCCCTCGCCTGGGCGATGCGCGCGACCCGACCGGTGGTCCTGCCGCTCGTCCTCGCGATCCTGCTGGCGGTGGTGCTGTCGCCGGTCGTCCGCTGGCTGCAGGGTTTCCGGCTGCCGTCGCCACTGGCGGCCGCGTGCGTCGTCACCGCCTTCGCGGCCGCGGTCGGCTTCGGCATCTACACCATCGCCGATCCGGCCATCGACTGGATCGAGCGCGCGCCTCAGACCCTGCATCAAGTCGAGCGGCGGCTCCGCACCGTCAAGGCCTCGATGCTCGAAGCCCGGATGGCCGCCGACACGGTCGAGGAGATCGCCCGGGTGGACGGGCAGGCGCCGCCGCCGGAGGTGACGGTCAAGGAGCCGTCGCTCGCGGCGCGGATGGTCGACATCACCCGCACCGCCCTTCTCCAGGCGGCCGAGGTGGTGATCCTGCTCTACTTCCTGCTCGCCTGCGGCGGATCGTTCCTGCGCCGGCTGGTGACGATGCAAGGCCGGCTGCGCGCTCAGATCCGGTTCGTCCGGATGACCACCGAGATCGAGCGCGAGATCTCGAACTTCCTCCTGACCACCACCTGCATCAACGTCGGCCTGGGGCTGGCGACGGCGCTCGCGATGTGGCTCCTGCAGATGCCCAACCCGCTCCTCTGGGGCGCGCTCGCCGCGGTCCTGAACTTCGTCCCCTACCTCGGCTCGTTCGTGACCCTGATCGTCCTGACCGGCGTGGCGATCCTGACCATCGACCCGCTGCCGCGGGCCCTTCTCGTGCCGGCGATCTTCCTCGCGCTGGCGACGCTCGAAGGGCAGTTCGTCACGCCGATGGTCGTCGGGCGGAGGATGTCGCTCAGCCCGCTGGTCATCGCGATCGCGCTGCTCGCGGGCGGATGGATCTGGGGCCCGGTGGGGCTGCTCCTGTCGGTCCCGCTCCTGGCGATCGCGAAGATCTACTGCGCGCACGACGAGGCGCTGTCCCCGATCGCGGACCTTCTCGGTCGCGACTGACCGGTCGGGAGGACGGGCGGCTCGCTACTCCCGGATCGCGGCGACCGTCCCCTTCACGGCGTTGGCCACCTTGGTGCGCGCCGCCGCCCCGATCGTCCCGGCGGCCTCGATCGCGCCGGTCGCCGCCGCGGTGGCCGCCTCGGTGACGTCGAGACCGACCTCCTTCGCGCCGTCGACGGCCCCTTCGACCAGCCCCTTCGCGGCGACGCCCAGGTCCCCGGCCACCCGCGAGGTGGAGGAGATGACGGCGCCCGCCGTCTGCCGGATTGAATTCATCTGCTCGGTGCCGGCCTCGCCGCTGCCGCGGATGACGCCGACCACCGCGCCCTTCGCCGCCGCGCCGAGGTCGCCGCCGGTCTCCGAGACCGCCTGAATCGTGCCGTGCACGACCTCGGTGATCGCCTGGGTGAACGATCCCGCGATGTTCCCCACGCCGGTGATGGTGTTCTGCACGGATCGGCTGACTTCCTCGACCAGCGCCTCGCCGACGTCGCCGGCGCCATGGATGGTCTTCACGAGGTTGTCCTTGACCGCATCGATTCTGCTGGCGTGCTGTCGCGTCATGGGTTGCCTCCTGTCGTTAGCTGGCATGGTGCTGGACGGGATGCGGAGGGATGAGAGCAAACACCATGCCGGATCGGGCTCTAAGAATGGATTCCCGGCGCCTCGTGACCGGTGCGCTCCACGTACTCGACGTAGGTGCCGGGATAGAGGTGCGGCTGGGACTCGCGGCCGCTCTCGCCGCCCAGTTCGAGGACGCGCGTGCCGAGCCCCCTGAGGAAGGTGCGGTCGTGCGACACGAAGATCATCGTGCCGTCGAACGCCTTGAGCGAGTCGACCAGCATCTCCTTGGTGGCGAGGTCGAGGTGGTTGGTCGGCTCGTCGAGGACCAGGAAGTTGGGCGGGTCGAACAGCAGGCGCGCCATCGCGAGACGCGAGCGCTCGCCACCCGAGAGCGCGCGCACCTTCTTGTCGACGTCGTCGCCGGTGAACTGAAAGGCGCCGGCGAGGGTGCGCAGCACCCCGATCCCTTCGAGCGGGAAGTCGGCCTGCAGCTGCTCGGCGACGGTGAGGTCGGCGCGCAGCACGTCGAGCGACTGCTGCGCGAAGTACCCCAGCTTGAGCGACGCGCCGAGCCGCACGCTGCCCGAATCGGGCTCGAGGACCCCGGCGATGATCCGCAGGAGCGTCGTCTTGCCGGCTCCGTTCCGGCCCATCACCGCCCAGCGCTCGCCGCGCCGGATGGTCAGGTTCATCCCGTCGTAGATGACCCGGCGTCCGTACGCCTTGTGCAGGTTCTCGATGACGACGACCTGGTCCCCGGAGCGCGGCGGGGTGCGGAAGTCGAACTCCACCACCTGCCGTCGGCGCGGCAGCGTGACCTTCTCGATCTTGTCGAGCGCCTTGATCCGGCTCTGCACCTGCGCCGCCTTGGCG
>DATKFL010000530.1:0-4621 GCA_035511355.1 Dongiaceae bacterium | reverse complement strand
GGCGCGGGCCGCCTCGAGAGCCGCGGCGATCTCGTCGAGGACCGAGGGCGGCAGCCGGCGCGCGGCCTGCCGCAGCCGCCGGAAGGTGCGCCCGCTGCCTTGGAGCACGACCGCCGCGCGCGGCGGGGGAGCGCCGAGCCGCTTCAGAAGCGGTTCATGCCGGCGGGCCGGCGCCGGGGCGGCCTCGCCGCCGGCGGCGCGCATCGCCGCAGCCAGCCGGCGCGCCTCGGAGGCGTCGAGCCCCTCGACGCGGCACCAGAAGAAGGCGTCGATGCCGCCGCCGGCAGGCGCCGGATCGAGGCCGAGAAAATGGCGCCCGGCGCGCTCCCGGGGCAGGGCGGCGCCCATGACCAGCACGTTGTGGGACATCGATCCTCGGCGGCGGCGCGCGGCGCGCGCGACCTCAGGAAGGCTGCTTGATCGGGTCGACGGAGATCGACGCGCCGGGGCGATCGGGCCGGGAAGTCTCGCCGGCCGGTCGGACCACGGCCGCTTCGATGGTCGGGGTCACGGCCGCCGCGGCGCGCTTGCGCGCGCGGATCGCCGAGACCGTCCCGCCCTTGACGAGATCGGAGACCTCTTCACCGTCGATCACCTCGAACTCGAGGAGCGCCTCGGCGATCCGCACCAGCGCGTCGCGGTTGTCGCGGTCGTTGACCTCGGCCCGGGCGTACGCCTCGTTGGCGAGGCGCTTCAGCTCCTGGTCGATCAGGATGGCGGTCCCCTCGCTGTAGTCCTTGTGCTGGGCGATCTCCCGACCGAGGAAGATCTGCTCCTCGCGCTTGCCGAACGTGAGCGGGCCGAGCGCGTCGCTCATGCCCCACTCGCAGACCATCTTGCGCACCATCTCGGTCGCCTTGTTCAGGTCGTCCCCGGCGCCGGTGGTCAGGACGTTCATGAACATCTTCTCGGAGACCCGGCCGCCCATCATCACCGACAGGGTCGCCTCGAGATACTCGCGCGTGTAGTTGTGCCGGTCGTCGATCGGCAGCTGCTGGGTCACGCCCAGCGCCATGCCGCGCGGGATGATGGTGACCTTGTGGATCGGGTCGGCGTGCGGCATGAAGACCGCCACCAGCGCGTGCCCGGCCTCGTGGTACGCGGTCAGCCGCTTCTCCTGGTCGGAGATGATGAGCGAGCGCCTCTCGCTCCCCATCAGCACCTTGTCCTTGGCGCTCTCGAAGTCGTCCTGGAAGACCACCTTCTTGCTGACCCGCGCCGCGGCCAGGGCCGCCTCGTTCACCAGGTTGGCGAGGTCGGCGCCGGAGAAGCCGGGGGTGGCGCGCGCCAGCACGTCGAGGAGCACTCCCTCGGCGAGCGGGATCTTGCGGGTGTGGACCTTCAGGATCTCCTCGCGCCCCTTCACGTCGGGACGCGGCACCACCACCCGACGGTCGAAGCGCCCCGGTCGCAGGAGCGCCGGGTCGAGGACGTCGGGGCGGTTGGTGGCGGCGATCAGGATGACCCCTTCGTTCGACTCGAAGCCGTCCATCTCGACGAGCAGCTGGTTCAGGGTCTGCTCGCGCTCGTCGTGGCCGCCGCCGAGGCCGGCGCCGCGATGCCGCCCGACCGCGTCGATCTCGTCGATGAAGATGATGCAGGGGGCGTTCTTCTTCCCCTGCTCGAACAGGTCCCGCACCCGCGACGCGCCGACGCCGACGAACATCTCGACGAAGTCCGACCCGGAGATCGAGAAGAAGGGGACGTTGGCCTCGCCCGAGATCGCCCGCGCCAGGAGGGTCTTGCCGGTCCCCGGCGGGCCCATCAGGAGGACCCCCTTGGGGATCTTGCCGCCCAGCTTCTGGAACTTCTGCGGCTCCTTGAGGAACTCGATGATCTCGCCCAGCTCCTCCTTGGCCTCGTCGACCCCGGCGACGTCCTTGAAGGTGACCTTCTTCGCCTGGCTCGACGACAGGCGCGCCTTCGACTTGCCGAACGACAGCGCCTTGTTCCCGCCGCTCTGCATCTGGCGCATGAAGAAGATCCAGATGGCGACCAGGGCGATGAGGGGCAGGTAGCCGAGGACGGTGACCACGAAGGTCGAGTCCTTGGGCTTCTTGGCCTCGATGGCGACGTTGTAGCGGCGCAGGTCCTTGACCAGGTCGTCGTACGAGGGGGCGTACGACAGGAAGCGCTTCGCCTGGCTGTCGCCGGTCGGCTGGTTGTACTCGCCGATGATCTCGTTCCCGGTGATGGTGACCTTGGCGACCCGGCCGGCCTCCACGTTCTCCATCATCTTTGTAAAGGAGATCTCTTCCTGGTTCGGGTTGCCGGCCGTCAGGAAGCGGTAGAACAGAAGCACCGCCGCGATGATGGCGAGCCAGACCAGGACGTTCTTGATGAGCGTGTTCAGGGTCGGTCTCCCTCGGATTGCGCCTTCAATATAGAACGATCTCCGGCCCCTTTCAACGCTGGCTGCGGCCCGCGCCGGGCGCGGGGTCCGGGCCGGTGGGGGCCGGTCGGGTCACTCCACGTAGGTCAGGTAGGGCAGGTTCCGGTGCTTTCCCTGCCAGTCGAGGCCATATCCCACCACATGCCGGTCGGGGACCTGGAACCCGACATGGTCGGGCGTCAGGTCGACTTTGCGGCGATGCGGCTTGTCGAGGAAGGTGCAGACCCTGATCGACGCCGGGGCATGCAGCTGCAACTGCTCGGTCAGGTAGGCGAGTGTCACGCCGGTGTCGAGGATGTCCTCGACCACGAGGACGTGCGACCCCTCGATCGGAAACGAGGAGGAGAAGGCGACCTCGGTCAGGAACTCCGACTTGCGCGACGTGACGATCTCGAGGAACCCGACCTGCGCCGGGAGCCGGATCTGCCGTGCCAGGTCGGCCATGAAGATGAACGAGCCCTTCAGGATGCCGAGGAGGGAGACCTCCTGGCCCTGGTAGAACTCGGTGATCTCCCGCCCCATCGCGTGGATGCGCTCGGCGATCTGCTCTTCGGATTTCAGGATCTCGCGCGACAGGTTCATCGGATTTCCCTCTCCAGGACCAGGACGCGGCGGGTCGCCGGCGTCATCTTGAAACGCTCGTCGATCTGGTGCCCCACCACCCACGCAATCCGCTCCCCCGACAGGACGATCGGGATGCGCGCCCGCTGGTCGCGCGGCACCTTGCGGTCGATGAGGAACGCCTTCACCTTGCGCGACCCCCCGCTTCCGAGCGGGCGGAACCGGTCGCCGGGGCGGCGGCCGCGCACCAGGAGCGGGCCCGGCGTCAGGTCGGCGTCGAGGCAGGCGTAGGCCCGGTCGGGGCGCCGGTCGAACTGGTCGCGCGGGACGATGCGGGCCCGCAGGCGCAGGTCGAGCGCCGGCAGCGACACCCGGCCCGGGACCGGACAGAGCCCTTCGCAGACCTCCGAGCCGCCGGCGGTCGCGGCGACCGCGTCGGGGGTGGCGGCGCGCGGCCGGAACGCGGTGGGCGCCGGCGCCCCGACCCGGAACAGGAGCGCGCCGCCCCGCCGCGAGGCGCGCAGGCCGCCGGGCAGGTCGACGGCGGCGGCGCCCGGACCGTGGGTCAGGGTGAGCGCCGACTCGACATGGCGGGCCTCGATGCCACGCAGGTGTCCGCGCGCCTGGCGGATCGCCCGGCGCACGATCCGGCGGCGGAAGGAGAGCGGCAGGCCGTGGAGCGCCGCCGCGTCGATCGCCACGCCGTCCGGGCCGGCCTGCGCCATCAGCTCGTAGGTTCCCTCCGCCAGCCCCGACAGGAAGATCTCCTCGGCGCGCAGGAGGTCCGCGGCACGCGCCACCAAGCGGGTCGCCGCGGGGGTGAACTCGCGCTCGAGAAACGGGATCAGCCGCCGGCGGACCCGGTTCCGGGTGTAGGCCGGGTCGCGGTTGCTCGCGTCCTCGCGGAAGCGCTGGCCGGCCCGCTTGAGCCAGTCGCGCAGCTCCGCGCGTCGCAGGTCGAGAACCGGCCGGATGAACAGGCCGTCGACCACCGGCCAGGTGCCGGAGAGTCCGAGGGTTCCCGAACCGCGCAGGAGCGCCAGGAAGAAGCTCTCCGCCTGATCGTCCAGGGTGTGCCCGACGGCGATCCGCGTCGCCCCGACGGTCCGGGCGGTTTCCCGGAGCCACGCGAGGCGCGCGACCCGCGCCCGCGCTTCGCGCGACAGGCGGCGTCCCGCGGCGGCGGCCGCGCCCGGTTCGAGGCGGCCGAGCGTGCAGGGGAGACCCAGCCGGCGCGCCAGGCGCTGCACGAAGCGGGCGTCCTTCGCCGCCGCCTCGCCGCGCCAGCCGTGATCGAGGTGCGCGACGTGCAGCTCCACGCCCAGGTCGGACGCGAGCGAGTGCAGCAACCGCAGGAGCGCCACCGAGTCGGATCCGCCGGAAACCGCGACCAGGATCCGCTCGCCGCGGCGCAGCATCTCGTGCCGGGCCAGCGCGTCGAGAAGCCGGCGCTCGAGGGTGTGGGGAGGCTTCTTCATGTTGTCGTCGCTTACGGTGCGCCGGCCGGACATCCGGCGGCGCGGGGGAGGCCCTGGTAGCGGTGCAGGGATTCGAACCCCGGACTCCGCGGATATGAGCCGCGTGCTCTAACCATCTGAGCTACACCGCCTTGTCAGAAGCGAGCCGATTCTAGGGAAGGGGTGGGGGGCTGTCAACGGTTCGGGCTTA
>DATKFL010000529.1:0-4267 GCA_035511355.1 Dongiaceae bacterium | reverse complement strand
AGTACTGCTCGGCGGTCAGCTTGCTGATCGCGTACGGGGAGCGCGGCGAGGTCGGCATGGTCTCGATCTTCGGCAGGGTCGGCGTGTCGCCGTAGACCGACGACGACGAGGCGAACACGAACCGCCGCACGCCGGCGTCGCGCGCCTCGATGAGCAGGTTCAACGTGCCGGTGGCGTTCACCTCGTGGGTCGTGTGCGGGTCCTCGACCGATCGCGGCACCGACCCGAGCGCCGCCTGGTGCAGCACGTGGGTCACCCCGGCGAGCGAACGGCGCAGCACGGCGCGGTCGCGCACGTCCCCCTCGATGAACACCGGCGCGGGCGCGCCGGCCCGCCGGGCGGCGAACGCGGCGTCGAGATTGGCCTGCTTGCCGCTGGCGAAGTTGTCGAGGGCCACCACCGCTTCGCCGCGCCCGAGGAGCGCCTCGATCAGGTGCGACCCGATGAATCCGGCGCCGCCGGTGACCAGGTACCTCGTGCCGCTCATGCGGGGCGGCCTACTGAAGCGTAGCGGAATCCGAGGTCGCGCATGTGCCGGGGATCGTAGACGTTGCGCAGGTCGATCACCGCCGGCGTCCTGAGCGCCGCCCGCATCCGGTCCCAGTCGAGGTTGCGGAACTGGTTCCACTCGGTGGCGATCACCAGCGCGTCGCAGCCGCGCGCGGCGTCGTAGGCGTCCTCGGCGTACTCGATTCCCGGCAGCGCGTGCCGCGCCTCGTCCATCGCCGCCGGGTCGTAGGCGCGCACCGTGGCGCCCGCCTTCACGAGCGCCTCGATGATCCGGATCGCGGGCGACTCGCGCGTGTCGCTGGTGTTCGGCTTGAAGGCCAGCCCCAGGAACGCCAGCTTCTTCCCCGGGAGCGCGCCGACCGTGTGCGCGATCTTGTCGACCATCCGCGGGATCTGCTCGTCGTTGACCGCCACCACCGCGTTCACCAGGCGACCCGGCAGGCCGCGCTCCTTGGCCATCTTCAGGACCGCCAGGGTGTCCTTCGGGAAGCAGGAGCCGCCGTATCCCGGCCCCGGGTGCAGGAACTTCTTCCCGATGCGGTTGTCGAGGCCCATGCCGCGCGCCACCTCGTGCACGTCGGCGCCGACCGCCTCGCACAGGAGCGCCATCTCGTTGATGAACGAAATCTTGGTGGCGAGGAAGGCGTTCGACGCGTACTTGATCATCTCCGCCGACACCACGTTGGTCACCACGAGCGGCGTCTCGATCAGGTACAGCGGGTTGTACAGGTCCTTCAGGATGGCGATCGCCTGCGGATCCTCGGCGCCGATGACGATGCGATTCGGCCGCATGAAATCCTCGATCGCCGAACCCTCGCGCAGGAACTCGGGGTTGCTCGCGACGCTGAAGGGCGTCGGGTGCTTCTGGGTCTCCTGGATGAGTCTCCGGATCATCTCGCCCGTCCCGGTCGGCACGGTGCTCTTGGTGACCACGACCTTGTAGCCGTTCATGGCGAGCGCGATGCCCTTCGCCACCTCGCGCACGAAGCGGAGGTCTGCGCCGCCGTCGGCCCCCTCGGGTGTGCCGACCGCGATCAGGATGACCAGCGACTTCTCGACCGCCGCCTTCAGATCGCTCGTGAAGGTGAGCCGCCCCTCGCGCATGTTGCGCCCGACCAGCTCCTCGAGCCCCGGCTCGAAGAACGGCACCTTCCCCTGCTCCAGCATCGCGATCTTCGAGACGTCCTTGTCGACCCCGACGACGTTGATGCCGAACTCAGCGAAGCAGGCCCCGGTCACGAGGCCCACGTATCCGGTCCCGACGACGGCGATGTTCATCCCTTCCCTCCAGGGCGCGGGGCGCCGGCTGCCGTGGCGGCGGCCTCCCCCTCCCTGCGATACCAGTCCACGAACGTCGTCAGCCCGGCCTCGATCGGCGTCTTCGGCTCGTAGCCGAGGAGCCGTTCCGCCTTCGCGACGTCGGCCCAGGTGGCCACGACGTCCCCCGGCTGGTCCGGCTGCCGGTCGACGATCGCCTTTTTCCCGAGACGAGTCTCGAGATGGGCGATCAGCTCCTCCAGCCGGGTCGTTCGCGACCCGCCCAGGTTGATGATCTCGTAGCCGCGGACGCGCTCGATCGAGCGCAGCACCCCGGCGACGATGTCGGTGACGAAGGTGTAGTCGCGGCGCGTCGAGCCGTCGCCGAAGCGGGGCAGGGGTTCGCCGCGGTCGATGAGCCGGGTGAACTTGTGGATCGCCATCTCCGGACGCTGACGCGGCCCGTAGACGGTGAAGAAGCGCAGGCAATGCACGTCGAATCCGTACAGGGCGTTGTAGGTGGCGCACAGGAGCTCGCCGGCGCGCTTGGTCGCGGCATACGGCGAAATCGGCCGCTCGACGTCGTCGCTCTCCGAGAACGGCACCTTGGTGTTGTTGCCGTACACCGACGACGAGGAGCCGAACACGAACTTCTTCACGCCGTGCCGGCGGCAGGCCTCGAGGAGCATCACCGTCCCGTTCAGGTTGACATCGCTGTACAGGACCGGCTCCTCGATCGAGGGCCGCACGCCAGCGCGCGCCGCGAGGTGCACCACGACGTCGGGCCGGCGGGCCGCGAGGGCCGATTCCACCGCGCGCGCGTCGCGCAGGTCCCCCTCGATCAGCGTCACCTCGGGGCGGCCGGCAAACCCGGCGATGTTGCGGCGCTTGATCGCCGGATCGTAGAAAGAGTCGAAGTTGTCGAGGATCGTCACCCCCGACCCGGCGGCGAGCAGCGCCTCCACGAGGTGCGAGCCGATGAACCCGGCCCCTCCGGTGACCAGCACGTGGCGCATCAGGGGTTCGGCGGCGGAGGCGGGGCTTCGGTGGCGGGGGTGACCGGCGTCTCGGGGCGCGCCTCGGCCCCCTTCTTGCCGTAGTGCCGCACGACGCCCTTGCCGAGGCGGCTCTTCTGGATGCCGGCGACGATGTCCTTCAGGCTCTCGTACACCTCGGGATCGTTCACCAGGCCGCCTATCGATCCCTCCCCCTCGTCGATCTTCTTCAGGATCGAACGGAGATGTCCGACCGAGTCGTCGACCTTCTGCAGGAGCGCGTCCGCGTAGGCGCGATCGCCGATCAGGCGGCCTGCCAGGCCGTCGCCGCTCCTGATCTGCTTCGCGACACCGGTCAGGGCCGTCGTCCCCTCGTCCAGCCGGTCGATCATGCCGTTCAGCTTCCCCTTCGGGTCGGTCAGCTGCGCAATCGGACCCTCGGGCGCATCGGCGCGCTCCAGGAGGTTTCGCAGGTGACCGAGCGTGGCGTCGATGTTCTCCAGTTGCTTGCGCGCGTAGACCCGGTCCGAGAGCATCGCCCCGGCGAGCCCTTCCCCCTTGTCCAGCCGATCGAGGATGGTGCGCAGCGTCCCCAGGCTCGCCTCGAGATTGGCGACCCCCTGACGGCCGAACTCCGGGTCGTGAATCAGGTCGTGCACGACTCCCTGTCCCTGGTTCATCGCCACCAGCACGTCCCGGAGCGAACTGGTGATCTCCTTCACGTCGTCGGCGATGCTCTGGCTCTGCTCGAGGGTCTCCTCCCAGGAGGAGCGCCCCGACTCGATGTAGTCGTCCGCGGCCAGCTCCGGCTGCGCCGCGTCGCCGGTCGTGATCTCGATGTACTTGTCCTGGGAAAGATAGGACAGCGACTTCAGGAACGCCACCGACCCGTGCCGGATGCGCGGCGAGTAGGCGCGGTCGACCTTGAAGGTCACCTTGATGCGGTTCTCGTTCAGGTCGGTGGGGAAGGTGATCTCCTCCACCGTGCCGATCTGCACCCCGACCAGGCGCACCGGCGAGCCGCTCACCAGGCCGCTGGTGTTGTCGAAGCGGGTCCAGTACTTCGCCTTGCGCGCGAACAGACGCTGCTCCTTGCTGATGGCCATCACGCCCACGGCGAACAGGACCAGGCCGATCGAGACGAAGGCCCCGACGCTGATCTCCCGGGTCGCCCTAGACAGTCGCAACCAGATCCTCCCTGCCCCCGCTCAGGAAATGACGCAGGCGCGCCCCCTTTGACTTCCGGGCCTCGTCGACGGTCCCGACGAAATCCATCCGACCCTCGAACAGGTAAGAGATGCGATCCCCCACGAAGAAGGCGCTCGCGATGTCGTGCGTCACGACGACCGAGGTCACCTGGAGCCGGCGCTGGAGATCCCGGATGAGACCGTTGATCGTCGTCGCGGTCACGGGGTCCAGGCCGCTGGTCGGCTCATCGTACAGAATACATCGCGGATTCATGGCGATCGAGCGGGCCAGCGCGACCCGTTTCTTCATCCCCCCCG
>DATKFL010000528.1:0-2127 GCA_035511355.1 Dongiaceae bacterium | reverse complement strand
GAACCCCACCAGCCGCAGCGGCAGCGCGATCAGCTCGTAGAGCCCCTCCGGCACCTCCCTGAGGACCAGCCCCTCGAGGATCGCCATGTCGCGCCGCAGGCAGGCCTGGTGCGACGGCAGGTCCTTCGAGTTCGCCGGGTCGATGCTCGGCGTGTCGATCCCGATGAGCCGCACCCCGAGGCCGTGCAGGTGATCGACCAGATCCGGCGAGCAGGCGGCGAAGTCCTCGTTGAAGACCGCCGGGTCGGGGAAGGTGCCGGTGTCGATCAGGAGACGCGGCGCGCCGATCGGACGCTTGCCGAGATCGTCGGGCGTCAGCGTGGCATCGCGGCGCGCGGTCACCCGCATCACCTGGCAGGGGCCGACGTAGAGATCGAGGGGACGCGCGTCGATCGAGGGGGCGCCGCGGGCGTAATGGCTCGGCGCGTCGGCGTGCGCGCCGACATGCACCGTGGCGCGCAGCGTCGACAAGGTGAGATGCGCACCCTTCTCCATGTCGAGCAGGACCTCGCGCGACATCGGCGTATCGCCCGGGAAGACCGCGAGCGCCGCAGAGACCGGCGGCGACAGGTCGTAGATCATCGGCGCACCATCGCACAGCCCGGCGCTGTCCCGCAAGCCGCCACCTGTGGCAGGATCGCGTCGCCCCCCCGGAGAACCCGATGAACGGATCCGACAGCCGCGCGCGCCTTCGCGAGGCGCTCTCCACCCGGTTCGGCCACGACGCCTTCCGCCCGGGCCAGGAAGAGGCCGCCGCCGCGGTCCTCGAAGGGCGCGACCTGGTCGCGGTGATGCCGACCGGGTCGGGGAAATCGCTCTGCTTCCAGTTGCCGGCGCTCCTGCTCGACGGCGTGACCCTCGTCGTCTCGCCCCTGATCGCCCTGATGAAGGACCAGGTCGACGTGCTGCAGGCGAAGGGAATCGCGGCGGCGGCGATCCACTCCGGTCTCGCGCCGGGCGATCGGGCCGCCGCCGAGCGGGCGCTCGGCGCGGGTCTCCTCGATCTCGTCTACGTGGCGCCGGAACGGTTCGCGAGCGCCGGATTCCGCGCCGCGCTCGCCGACGCGCAGGTCGCCCGCCTGGTGGTCGACGAGGCGCACTGCATCAGCCAGTGGGGGCACGATTTCCGGCCCGACTACCGGCGGCTGTCGCGGCTGAAGAGCGAGCTCGGCGTGCCGGCCGCCGCCTTCACCGCCACCGCCACTCCCGAGGTGCGCGCCGACATCGCGGCGCAGCTGCACCTGGCGGACCCGCTCGAGATCGTCACCGGGTTCGAGCGGCCGAACCTGACCCTGATCGTCGAGTCGTGCCGCACCCGCGCCGACAAGGGGCGCGCGCTCGATCGCCTGCTGCGCGACGTCGGACCGCCCGGCATCGTCTACGCCGCGACCCGCAAGAACGTCGACCAGTGGACCGAGGATCTCCGGGCGCGCGGCCTCGCGGCCGGCGCCTATCACGCCGGGATGGGCGACGAGGAGCGCGCCCGCGTGCAGGAGGAGTTCCTCGCGGGGCAGCTCGACGTCATCGCCGCCACCAACGCCTTCGGCATGGGGATCGACAAGAAGGACCTGCGCTTCGTGGCGCACGCCGACGTCCCGGGCAGTCTCGAGGCCTACTACCAGGAGGTCGGGCGCGCCGGGCGCGATGGCCTGCCGGCCCGGGGCGTTCTGCTTTTCGGTCCCGCCGACGTGAGGACCCAGGAGTTCTTCATGGCCGGCTCCAACCCGTCCGAGACGACCTTCCGGGAAGTGTGGACCCTGATGGGAGAAGGACAGGGGGACGGGGCGATCGAAGACACGGTGGCGCGCCGGGACGCCGCCTCCGGGATGGCCGCGTCGACGGCGGTGCGTCTGCTCAGAAGGGGTGCGGAGGCCCGCGGCGTCGTCCCCGGAAGCGGCGAGCCGCCGATCGACATGGCGGCCCAGGCGGACAAGGCCGGGCGCGACCGGGCCCGTCTCGACACCATGCTCGGCTACGCCTTCGGCCGGGGGTGCCGGACCCGTTTCATCTATGACTATTTCGCTGGCGCGGGGCGTGGCGGGGCGATCGTCCGCTGCGGCACCTGCGACGTCTGTCTCGGGTGGCGGCGGGCGGCCGACCGGCCGCTCGACGACCGGGAATTCGAGC
>DATKFL010000527.1:0-7752 GCA_035511355.1 Dongiaceae bacterium | reverse complement strand
GTGGCCTTCTTCCCGCCCGTGAGCGGGGGATGAGTGCTCCGATGACCCTCTGCCGCGTCACGTCCGATCCGCTCGACCCCCGCGCCGCAAAGACGGCGGTCGTCGATCGCGCGCACGGCGCGGTCGCGACCTTCCATGGCGTGGTGCGCGACCACCACGAGGGACGCCAGGTCAGCCGCATCGAATACAGCGCCTATGCGCCGATGGCCGAGGAAGTGTTCCGCAGCATCGCCGCGGAAGCGGCGGCCCGATTCGGCGGCGCGGCGATCGCCGTCCTGCACCGCATCGGCGGGCTTCGGGTAGGTGAGGTGAGCCTGGTGGTGGCGGCCGGCTCGGTGCATCGACGCGAGGCGCTGGCGGCCTGTACTTTCGTCGTCGACGAGATCAAGAAGCGCGCCCCCATCTGGAAGAAGGAGTTCGGCCACGACGGGGTCTTCTGGATCGAAGGGCCGGGGGAATGCGCCGCGACGGATGCCGCCGGGCGCCCGGGAGGGGACGGGTGATATACTCGCGGCTCCCGGGAAAGAGCAGCTCCCGGGGTTTTCTCGAGACCGGCGCAGGCGGCCGGAGCCAGTGGATTCCGATCCCGGGGGGGATGAAGATGACGGACCCAGGCTTCATCATCTTGATCAGCCCCATCGTCCATAGTGATTCGCATCCCGCATGTCGTCCGGCGCACGCCGCCATGACCCCGTCGACGGGGCCGGCGCGTGTCGCCTGGCGGTCGCACCAGCCCCCGCCCGGGCGCCGCACGACCGGCGCCGCACGAGTCGGGGGCTAGGCCGCAAGGGACCCGAGTCGGACCGGGATCGAAGCCGCGCTCCGCGGCCGCGTCGCCGGACCCCTGTCGGTCGGGGGTCGGAGACGGCATGGGCGGCAATGTCCTGATCACCCTCATCCCGGGAATCCTGATCGCCCTCGCCCTGGGCCTGTTCGCCGGCCGCCTCTGGGGCCGCCGTCCCGGCGATCCGTCGCCGGCGGCGCCGCGCGGCGACGTCGAGGCGAACGCCCGCCAGAAGAGCCGCGACGCCGACGAGTCCAAGCGCCGCGCCCTGGTCGAGGCGCGCGAGGAGTGGCTCGCCTCCAAGTCGAAGCTCGAACAGGAGATGCGCGCCCGATCGAAGGGCCTGCAGGAAGCCCAGCGCGGCATCGACGATCGCGAGAACGCCCTCCGGGATCGGGAGCAGCGCCTGCAGGGGCGCGAGCAGGAGTGCGAAACCCGCGAGCGCGACAGCGCGGCGGTGCGTGCCGAGACGACGCGCGAGCGCGACCGCCTGAAGCGCGCCGGCCAGGAACTGAACCAGCGCCTGGCGACCGTCGCCGGCCTCACGGTCGAGGACGCGCGGCAGTCGCTGCTTTCCGACCTCCGCCAGGAAGTCCGCTTCGAGTCGGCACGCCTCGTCCGCGAGGCGCGCGAGGAGGCGCAGAAGAAGGCCGAGATGGAGGCGGGAAAGATCGTCTCGCTGGCCATCGAGCGCACCGCTTCGGACTGGTCGGCGGAGCGCAGCGTCAGCAGCTTTCCGCTCGCCAACGACAAGCTCAAGGGGCGGATCATCGGGCACGAGGGGAAGAACATCCGCGCGTTCGAGAAGGCGACCGGCGTGCAGCTCCTGATGGACGACCAGCCGGGCGCGGTCGTGCTCTCCTGCTTCAACCCGATCAAGCGCGAGGTGGCGAAGCTGACCCTCGAGCGGCTCCTCAAGGACGGCAACATCTCGCCGCAGCGGATCGACGACCTGGTGGCGCGGAGCCAGCGCCGGGTCGAGGATCTGATGCTGCGCGCCGGGCAGGAAGCCCTCCGGGAACTGGGGATCACGGGCGTGCACCCCGAGATGGTCAAGCTCCTCGGGCGGCTCCGGTACCGCACCTCGTACGGGCAGAACGTCCTGATGCATTCGATCGAGGTCGCCAAGCTGACCTCCATCATGGCGTCGGAGCTCCGGCTCGACGGGACGCTCGCCAAGCGGGCGGGCCTATTCCATGACATCGGCAAGGCGATCGACTTCGAGCGCGAGGGGACCCACCCCGAGATCGGGGTGGAGGTGGCGACGCGCTACAATGAGCACCCGATCGTCATCAACGCGATCGGCTCGCATCACGACGACGTCGAGGTGATCCACCCGATCTCGGTGCTGGTCTCGGCCGGGGACGCGATCTCCGGCTCGCGTCCGGGGGCGCGCCGCAAGGCGGTGGTCGACTACGTCAAGCGGATCGAGCAGCTCGAGGGGCTGGCGAACGGGACGGAAGGGGTGGAGCAGTCGTACGCCATTCAGGCGGGACGCGAGATCCGGGTGATCGCGCGCTCCGAGCGGATCGACGACGACCGCCTGGCGCTCCTGGCGGCGGACCTGGCGAAGAAGATTCAGGCGCAGATGGAGTACCCGGGTCGCATCAAGGTGACGGTGATCCGGGAGATGCGCGCGACCGAAGTCGCGCACTGAGGAGCAGGGCGATGACCCAGATGGCCGAGGCGAAGCGGGGCACGATCACCGACGCGATGCGCTACGTCGCCGCCGTCGAAGGTGTCGACGCGGAGGAGCTGCGGCGGCGGATCGCCGCCGGCACCGTGATCATCCCGAAGAACGTGCACCACGACTTCAACCCGATCGGGGTGGGCGAGGGGCTGTCCACCAAGATCAACGCCAACATCGGCACCTCCGGTCACCACCAGCAGGTGGACGAGGAGCTCGAGAAGCTCCGGGTCGCCATCCAGTGTGGCGCCGAGATGGTGATGGACCTGTCGACCGGCGACGATCTCGACGCGGTGCGCCGGCGCATCCTCGGTCGCTGCTCGGTCATCCTCGGGACCGTGCCGATCTACCAGGCGGTGGCCGACCGGGGATCGGTCTTCGACATGACCGCGGACGATCTGTTCGAGGTGATCGCGCAGCACGCCCGGGACGGCGTCGACTTCGTCACCGTGCACTGCGGCGTGACCCGCGACGCGGTGCGCCGCCTCGACGCCGACGGGCGGGTCGCCGGCATCGTGTCGCGCGGCGGTTCGATGCTGGCCTCCTGGATCGCCCGGAGCGGCCGCGAGAACCCGCTCTACGAGGACTACGATCGCCTGCTCGACATCGCCTTCGAGCATGACGTCACCCTGTCGCTCGGCGACGGGCTCCGCCCCGGCGCCACCGCCGACGCCACCGACGCGGCGCAGATTCACGAGCTCCTGACCCTGGGCGAGCTCACCCGGCGTGCGCACCGGCGCGGCGTGCAGGTGATGATCGAGGGGCCGGGACACGTGCCGATCGATCAGATCGAGGCGAACGTGATGCTCCAGAAGCGGGTCTGCCACGGCGCGCCGTTCTACGTCCTCGGACCGCTCACGAGCGACATCGGCGCCGGGTACGATCACATCACCGGCGCCATCGGCGGGGCGCTCGCCTCGGCGGCCGGCGCCGACGTGCTCTGCTACCTGACTCCGGCCGAACACCTGAGGTTGCCGACCGTCGCCGACGTGCGCGACGGCGTGATCGCCACCAAGATCGCGGCGCACTCGGGCGATCTCGCGAAACGGGTGCACGGCGCGCGTGAGCGCGACGACCAGATGTCGGTGTACCGCAAGAAGCTCGACTGGGAGGGGCAGTACCGCCTGGCGCTCGACCCGGAGAAGGCGCGCGAGTTCCGCTACCTGAGCGAGGACTACGACAAGGCGGTCTGCACCATGTGCGGCACGCTCTGCTCGATGGCGGTGGAGAACACCCGCGACCGGGTCGGCGATCGGATCAGCGACGCACCGGCGGCGGAACACCGCCTGGTCCGGGTCGGATCGGCGGAGTACCGCCGGACGGTGGACGCGTGAGCGGCGCGAGCGCGACGCGCGCCCTGCCGCTGGTCGCCCACCGGGCGCTCGAGCGCTCCGGGCTCGGGAGCATCCGCGACAAGGTGCTGGCCTCCGAGCGGCTGACCCGCGACGACGGCCGGGCGCTGTACGCCAACCCCGACCTGGTCGCCATCGGCGCCCTGGCCAACTGGGTGCGCGAAGCGCGGCACGGCGACGCCGCGTACTACATCGTCAACCAGCACATCAACTACACCAACGTCTGCGTCGCCGGGTGCAAGTTCTGCGTCGTTCTACCGCACCGCCAAGCAGAAGGACGCCTACGTCCTGTCGCCCGACCAGGTGGCGGACCGCATGCGGCAGCAGATCGGCGACCCGATCCGCGAGATTCACATGGTCGGCGGGGTCAACCCGGCGCTGCCGTTCGAGTACTACCTCGACGTCATCCGCGCCATGAAGTCGGTGCGGCCCGACGTGCACGTCAAGGCGTTCACCATGGTCGAGATCGCCGCGATGGCGGAGAACTTCGAGAAACCGCCGGCCGAGATCCTGACCCGCCTCAAGGAGGCGGGGCTGGGCTCCCTCCCCGGCGGCGGCGCCGAGATCCTGACCGACCACGCGCACCAGGTGCTGTTCAAGGGGAAGATCGATCACCAGGCCTGGATGGAGATCGCCAAGACCGCGCACCGCCTCGGGTTGAAGAGCAATGCCACCATGCTGTACGGCCACGTCGAGACGATCGAGGAGCGCCTCGATCACATGCTGCTCCTCCGGGAGGCGCAGGACGAGACCCGCGGATTCATGGCCTTCATCCCGCTCTCGTTCCATCCCGAGAACACCCGCCTGTCGCACCTCAACAAGCCGTCCGCGGCCGAGGATCTGCGCCAGGTGGCGATCGCGCGGCTCCTCCTGGACTCCTTCCCGCACGTCAAGGCCTACTGGATCATGATGACGCCGCGGGTGGCGCAGGCGGCGCTGCACTTCGGCGCCGACGATCTCGACGGCACGGTGGTCACCGAGGAGATCTTCCACCGCGCCGGCGCCTCGTCGCCGCAGGAGGTCGCCGAGCAGCGGCTCATCGACCTGATCCGCGAGGCGGGTCGGGTTCCGGTCGAGCGCGACACGCTCTACAACCCGGTGACCCGGTCCCGCCCGGCGGCGCCGATGCCGCCGGCCGCCGCGCGGGTCGCGACCGCGATGCCGCTCCTGGGATCGATCTGAGGCGCTGAGGCGCCGCCGCGGCCGCCGGCCGGCGGGGCGGGGGTGCTCATGCAGGTCCTTGTGAACGGCCGCCCGCTCCCCGAGGCGGAGGCGTCGATCCCGATCGACGACCGCGGTTTTCTCTTCGGTGACGCGCTGTTCGAATCGATGCGCGCCTACGGCGGCGTCGTGTTCCGCCTCGACCGGCATCTCGAGCGGCTGGCGCAGGGGGCGGCGATCGCGGGATTCGAGGCGATGCCGGGGGCGGCGCTCCTGGCGCGCGAGGTGGCGACGGTCCTCGCGGTCAACGAGCTCCGGGACGCCCGCGTCCGGCTGACGATGACCCGCGGGCGCGGCCGGCCGGGCGACTATGTCGGGGTCGCCGGCCCGCCCAATCGCGTCGTGCAGGCCACGGCCTTCACCGGCCCCGATCCCGCGCGGCAGCGCGACGGCGTCGCGGTGAGCGTCGCCGCGCGGCGCGCCGTTCCCGCGGCGAGTCTCGACCCTTCGATCAAGACGACCAGCCGGATGGTCTCGGTGCTGGCGCGGCGCGAAGCGGCCGCCGTCGGCGCCTTCGAAGCAATCCTCCTCGACCTCGACGACCGGGTGACGGAAGGAACCGCGAGCAACCTGTTCGTGGTCGAGCGCGGCGCGCTCGTGACCCCGCCGGTCGGCGGCACGGCGCTGCCGGGAGTGACCCGCGCGGCGGTGATGGAAGCCGCCGTCGAGGCCGGGATCGCGGCGGGAGAGGCGCCGATCACCCTCGGGCGGTTGCTCGGGGCCGACGAGGTCTTTCTGACCAACTCCTCGTGGGAGGTGATGCCGGTCGTGCGCGTCGACGCGGCGGTCGTCGGGGAGGGCCGGCCGGGGCCGGTGTCGGGCCGCCTCCTGGAGCGTTACCGGGCGCTGGTGCGCCGCGAGTGCGCCGGAGGGTGAGATGACCCCGGCCGACGCGCGCGGCGCCGCGGACCCCGGGCCGCTCCTCGACCCGGAGGCGCCGACCGAGGTCGATGATCTCGGCGGCTGGGTCGAGCCGACGGCGGCGCTCGGCGCGCTCGGGGGGGCGCGGCGCGCGGTGCTCCTCCTGAGCGGCGCCGAAGGCCATCCGGCGTCGCGCTTCTCGATCCTCGCCCGCGACCCGGTCGCGGAAATCCGGCTTCTGCCCGGCGTGGTCGAGGTGGATCGCCGCCCGCAGGGCGGGGCGGTCACCCGGATCGAGGCGGATCCCTTCGCCGTTCTCAGGCGCCTTCTCCCCGCGGGGGTGGCGGCTCCCGATGACCTGCCGTGGAACGGCGGCGCCATCGGGTTCCTGGGGTATGCGCTGCGGACCGCCATCGAGCAGCTGCCGCGCGCCCTCCCCGATCCGTTCGACCAGGCCGACGGCTGGCTGGGAATCTACGACGAAGCGATCCTGTTCGATCACCGCGACCGCCGGGTCCTCCGGGTCGGCATCGAGGCGACCGGGCAGGGGCGCCGGCGGGCGGCCGATCGACGCGCGACGCTCCGGTCGATTCTCGCCGGGGCGGCGCGGCCGCGCGCGGCGCCGGTGTCGCTCGGCGCGGTCGAGGTCACGGCGGCGACGCCGCGCGCCGGGTACCTCGGCGCCATCGAGCGGGCGCTCGCGCACATCGCGGCGGGCGATCTCTACCAGGTGAACCTGTCGCATCGGATCGAAGCGCCGCTCCGGGAAACCGCGATCGATCTCTTCGTCCGGCTCGCCGCCGCCAACCCGGCGCCGTTCGCCGCCTTCCTCGACACCGGGGCGATGCAGATCGTCTCCGCCTCCCCGGAGCGCTTCGTGTCGCTCCGGGACGGCGTCGCGGAGAGCCGGCCGATCAAGGGGACGCGCCCGCGCGGGGCGACGCCGCTGGAGGATGTCGCCCTGGCGCGCGCCCTGCAGGCGAGCCCCAAGGACCGGGCCGAGAACGTGATGATCGTCGACCTCGTACGCAACGACCTCGGCCGCGTGGCCCGGCCCGGGAGCGTCCGCGTCGAGACGCTCTGGGGCCTCGAATCGTTCGCCACCGTGCACCATCTCGTCTCCACCGTGACCGGGCGGCTCCGCGCCGATCGCGATCGGATCGACCTCGTGCGCGCGCTCTTCCCGGGGGGGTCGATGACCGGCGCGCCGAAGATCCGCGCCATGGAAGTCATTGCGGCGCTCGAGCGCGAGGAGCGCGGCGTCTACGCCGGCGCGATCGGTCACCTCGGGCGCGATGGCGGGCTCGATCTGAACATCGTCATCCGCACCATCGTCTGCGCCGGTGGGCGTGCGATGTTCCGGGTCGGGGGAGGGATCGTCGCCGACTCGGACCCCGGGGCCGAGCACGCCGAGACGCTCGACAAGGCGCGGGCGCTCCTTGCCGCGCTCGGCGGGCGGCTGCCGGTCTCGGAGCGTTCGCCCGCCTAGAAGCGGAGCGAGATCGACAGGTCGGCCCAGGAGCCGCGATCGTCGGAGTGCCCGCCGCGCAGCGCGGCCCCGCCGAGGCCGCCGATCGGATGCTCGACCGTCATCCGGATCTCGCGGTCGAGGACCGGCACCTCGAGACGCCCCTCGAGCTTGCCGACCCGGCCGCCGAGAACCAGCCGCGGGTGCGCGTCGATCCGGAAGCGGAACCCGAAGTCGGCTCCCGCGGCCGGGGTCGCCGGCGCGGCCGCCAGGGTGCCGATCGCGGTTCCGGCCGCCGCGGCCGGAGCCGTTGCCGCGCCGCGCGCATCGAGGACCCGGAACAGCCCCGCGAACGAGCCGGACTGGCGCGCCGCGGCCT
>DATKFL010000526.1:0-18563 GCA_035511355.1 Dongiaceae bacterium | reverse complement strand
GCAGGATCAGCTCCTGGAAATTCAGACCCACTCCATCCCCCCCCGCGACGCCGGCTCAGGCGCCGCGGCGCAACTGGTCCCACACCTCATAGCTCTTGAACCGCTTGTCGAACAGGTCGAGGAAGATCGCCTCGGAAAGCGCCCGCAGCGACGCGAGCCCGATCGGCTCCGCCGCCTCTTCGATCAGCGCCGCCGGCGCCCGCTTGAGGATCAGGGCCGCGGCCGCGATCGCCTCGGGCGGCAGGTCGGGATCTCCGGCCCGGCGCTCCCCGCAGCGCGCGCAGGCGGCGATTCCGTCGCGCCGATGGAAACGCCCGCCGCGATCCGCGAGGGCCGCGCCGCACGTGCCGCACGCCTCCAGCCCGGGCAGGAATCCGTGCAGGCGCAGCGTCCAGATCTCGAAGTAGCGCGCCGCCCATTCGAGGTCGAGGCCGTCGCGCACCGCGCGCAGCACCGCGAGGAGGAGGCGGAAGAAGGCGTCGTCCTCCTGCGCCTCGCGCGCGAACGCGTCGGTCACCTCCGCCAGGCAGGCGAGGACCGCGCCGCGCTCCGGATCGGCCTGCAGGTCGTAGAACGCCTCGAGGAGCTCCGCCGACTCGACCCGTCCCAGATCCTGCCGCTCCTTCTCGAACCAGACCAGTCGCACCCGGCTCAGGAGCTCGAGGTTCGCGCCGAAGCGGCGCTTGCTGCGGCGCGCCCCCTTGGCGACGCCGCGCACCTTCCCGTGCCCGCGCGCGAGAAAGGTGACGATGCGGTCCGATTCCCCGAGCGCGTGGCTCCTGAGCACGATCGCCTCGGCCTCCCGTTGCGGCACGGCGCGTCCTTTCCCGTTCCGGTCTCATCCGGAGATGAGGTGGCGGCCGGCCAGGCCGAAGAAGGCCAGGAGCCCCACGAGGTCGACGATCGTGGTGATGAAGGGGTTGGTGACCACCGCCGGATCGACGTGCAGCGTCTTGAGCACCACCGGCAGGAGCGCGCCGATCACCGCGGCCATGGTCATCGAGGCGAGCAGCGAGAACCCGACCCAGACCCCGGCCATCGGCTGCATCTTGACCAGCAGAATCGCCGCGATGCCGAGGAGGCCGCCGTAGATCAGGCCCAGGAGGAGCGCGATCCGGATCTCGCGGAACACGACGCCGCCGGCCTGCAGGAGCGAGATGCGGCCGGTCGCCAGGCCACGCACCATGATGGTCGCCGCCTGCGTGCCGATGTTCCCGCCCATCCCGAGGACCACCGGGATGAAGCAGGCGATCACGGTCGCCTGGCTGAGCAGCGGCGCGTACGCCTTGATCAGAAGCGCCATCAGCAGACCGCCGGCGAAGGCGGCGAACAGCCACGGCAGCCGCACGCGCGCCGCCGAGATCGTCGACTTCACGAGGCGCTCCTCGTCGGAGGTGCCGGCCAGCTTGTAGAAGTCCTCGGTGGCCTCCTCGCGCAGCACGTCGATCAGGTCGTCGATGGTGACGATGCCGACCAGGACGTTTTCGGCGTCGACCACCGGCACGCCCAGGAGGTCGTAACGCGAGGCGATGCGCGCCACCTCCTCCTGGTCGGTCTCGGCGTGCACCGAGATGACGTCGGTCGACACGATGTCCTTCAGGATCGTCGACGGCGGCACGGTCAGGAGCCGCCGGAGCGACAGCACGCCGGCGAGGCGGCCGTGCGCGTCGGTCACGTAGACGTAGAAGACCATCTCGGCCTCCTGCGCCTTCTGCACCGCCGCGATCGCCTCCTGCACGGTCGTCGACTCGCGGAGCGCCAGGTACCGGGTGGTCATGATCCGGCCGGCGGTCTCGTCGGCGTACTCGAGGAGGTCCTGGACCTCCTCCGAAGCCTCGCGCTGCATGAGCGCCAGGATCCGCTCGCGCTCCTCCTGCGGATGGTCGGCGATGATGCCGGCGACGTCGTCGGAGGGGACCTCCTGGAGGACGCGCGCCAGATCCTCGGGCGGGAGGCCGCGCAGGAGGTCGGCGCGCAGCGACGGATGGATCTCCTGCATCAGGCCGGCGGCCGCCGGCACCGCACGCTCCACCAGGATGCGAAAGGCGGCGTTGCGGTCGGCCTCGTCGAGGGTCTTGAACGCCTCGGCGAGGTCCGCCGGACGGACCTTCGCCAGCATGTTCTGGAGGTGCGTGGTGGCCCCCCGGCGGAGCAGCTTCTTGAGCGACTCCGACAGGAAGGTGACGTCCTTCATGGCGCCGCCTCGAAAAGGGGCGCCATTCTATCGCAGGGGGGCGGGGGTTAGACGGTCAGTCCGAGGAGCCGCAGAAGCGCCGGGTCGTCGCGCCACGACTCCTTCACCTTGACCCAGAGCGCGAGGTGCACCTTTTTCCCCAGCTCGCTCTCGAGGTTGCGGCGGGCGGCGGTGCCGATCTCCTTGATCATCCGGCCACCCTCGCCGATGACGATCCCCTTCTGGGTATCGCGCTCGACCAGGATGGTCGCCCCGATCCGCAGGAGGGTTCCCTCGTCCTCGAACTGGTCGACCAGCACGGCGGCGGCGTGCGGCACCTCCTGGCGCATGCGCAGGAAGACCTGCTCCCGGATCACCTCCGAGACCCGGAGCCGTACCGGGAGGTCGGTGAGCATGGACGGCGGGAAATGCGGCGGCCCCTCCGGCATGCGCGACGAGAGCACCTGCTCGAGGCGATCGCAGTTGTCGCCGGTGAGCGCCGAGACCGGGATGATCTCGTCGAACAGCTCGAGGCGCGCCGCCTCGTCGATGAGCGGCAGCAGATCGTCGCGGCGCATTCCGTCGATCTTGTTCAGGATGAGAAACGCCCGCGCCTTCGCCTCGCGCACCCGGTCGAAGACGTAGCGATCGCCGGGTCCGTATCCGTCCGCGGCGTCGACCAGGACCGCCACGACGTCCGCGTCGCGCAGCACGTCGACCGCGGTCCTGACCATCTCTTCGTTGAGGCGGTGGCGCGGCTTGTGGATGCCGGGGGTGTCGATGAAGACGATCTGCAGTCCGTCGCGGTGCAGGATGCCGCGCACCGGCACGCGCGTCGTCTGCGGCACGTCCGAGACGATCGACAGCTTCGCCCCGACCAGGCGGTTCATCAGGGTCGACTTGCCGACGTTGGGCCTGCCGACCAGCGCCACGAACCCGCAACGCGACCCGGCGCCGCCGCCGGAGGCCTCCCCCGGCGGGACCGTCCCGTTCTCATCCATGCGGTGCTCTCCGGCGCCGTCCCTGCGGCGCGCGCGCCGGCGTCGCCTCCCCCCAGGGGAGGGCACGCCGATCGATCCGGACGCCGGCGACGCGCTTCAGGAGACGCGCCTCGAGACGATGCATCGCGCCGTCGTCCGTCTCGTGATCGTACCCCATGAGGTGCAGGAATCCGTGGGTCAGAAGCAGCGCCATCTCGGAGCGCCTCGGCCACCCCGCGGCGCGGGCCTGACGCGCCGCCTGCGGCAGCGAGATCGCGATCTCCCCCAGGTGCGGGCGACCGGGCTCGAGGTCCGAGCCCGCCGGGAAGGACAGGACGTCGGTGGTGCGGTCGCGACCGCGAAGCCGCCGGTTGAGGGCGCGCTGCTCGGCGTCGCCGGTCAGGAGGAGCTCGACACCGTCGGCCTGGCGCCGGACCGCGCGGCGGAGGTCGCGGAGCAGGCGCCGGCAGCGCGCCGATTCGGCGGCGGCGCCGCGCCCGCGCGCCACGACCTCGATCGGGCCTTCCCGGACCGGGCGCCGGCGCGCCATGCGGCTCAGTCGGAGGGGGCGTCGGACCCCGCGGCGGCGCGGCGCAGGCGCGCGGCGCCGTGATCGGCAGGCTCGTCGGCGGTCGCGGCGGCGGCTTCGGCCGCCTCGCGGTACGCCTCGTAGGCCTTGACGATCCCCTGGACCAGCGGGTGACGGACGACGTCGGAGTCGTCGAACTCGACGAAGCGCACGCCGGAGACGCCGGAGACCACCACGCGCGCCTCCACCAGGCCCGACACCCGGCCGGGCGGGAGATCGACCTGCGTGACGTCGCCGGTGATCATCGCCTTCGACCCGACCCCGAGCCGCGTGAGGAACATCTTCATCTGCTCGGAGGTGGTGTTCTGCGCCTCGTCGAGAATGACGAACGAGTTGTTGAGGGTCCGCCCGCGCATGAAGGCGAGCGGCGCGACCTCGATGACGCCGCGCTCCAGGAGAGCGTTGGCGCGGTCGCGTTCCATGAGCTGGTAGAGAGCGTCGTACAGCGGCCGGAAGTACGGGTCGACCTTCTCGGCCATGTCGCCGGGAAGGAAGCCCAGCTTCTCCCCCGCCTCCACGGCCGGGCGGCAGAGGATGATCCGTTCGACCTTCTTTTCGCTCAGGTGCGCCACCGCCGAAGCGACGGCAAGGAAGGTCTTGCCGGTTCCCGCCGGGCCGATGACGAAGACCAGGTCCTGCTCCTGGATGGCGTCGAGCAGCACCTTCTGGTGCGGGCTCTTCGGCGCGACGAAGCGGCCGTTGGTGGTCTTCATCCGGCCGTTGGTGAAAAAGTCCTTGAGCGCCGCCTGGCGATTGTCGCGCAGGAGTCGGAGGGCGATCTCGACGTCCCCCTTCTTGAGCGGGTAGCCACCCTGGACGAGAGCCGCCACCTGGGTCAGGAGGTTCGCCGCCAGCGCTTCCCGCTCGGGGTCGCCCTGGATGGTGATCTCCCCTCCGCGCGCCGCCAGACGCACGTTGAGCTCGCGTTCGATGGTCTTGAGGTTGTCGTCGAAATGGCCGAATACGTCGGCGAGGCTTTCTTCTGGGAGGCTGATTTTCCGCAACCGGCCCTCCGGTCGAGGGAAAAGTTAGCACCCGATCCGGGGGATGTCAATCGGAATTCCCCCCGGTACCCGGCAAACCCCAGCCCGGCGGGCGGTCCGGCGGGATCGAGACCGTCCCGGGGGGCCTGGAGCGGGTCTTCGGGGGTTCCGAACCGGCCGGGATCAGGCCCCGGCGGGTTTGTTGACGGTGATCGCCAGGTCGCGGAGCTGCTTCTCGGGGACCTCGGCCGGGGCCCCGGTCATCAGATCGACCCCGCTCGTCGTTTTCGGGAAGGCGATCACGTCGCGGATCGAGGGCGAGCCGGTGAGGATGCCCACCAGCCGGTCGACGCCGAGGGCGATGCCACCGTGCGGCGGCGCCCCCATCCGGAGCGCCGACAGCAGGAAGCCGAAGCGCGCCTCCGATTCCTCGCGGCTCATCCCGAGGACCTTGAACACCTTCTCCTGCAGGTCACCGCGATGGATTCGGACGCTGCCGCCACCCACTTCGTTGCCGTCGAGCACGAGGTCATAGGCCTGGGCCCGGACCTTCTCCGGGGCGCCGTCGAGCAGGGCGATGTCGTCGGTCATCGGCGCGGTGAAGGGGTGATGGCACGCGACCAGGCGCCCCTCCTCCGCACTGTGCTGGAAGAGCGGGAACTCGTGCACCCAGAGCATGCGGTGACGCGAGTCGTCGATCAGCTTTTCGGCGCGCGCGATCTGCAGCCGCAGCCCGCCCAGCACGGAGCACGAAGTCTCCCAGGCATCGGCGACCACGAGCGCCAGGTCGGCCGGCCCGGCCCCCAGGTCCCGCAGGATGGCGCGGCACCCCTCCTCGCCGAGATGCTTGAGGACCGGCGACTGCAAGGCGCCGCCGGTCTCGCGGAACCAGAGGAGCCCCTTCGACCCGAGCCCCTTCGCCGCCTCGACGGTGTTGTCGATCCGCTGCCGCCCCCACGCCGCCCCGCCCGGAACGACGATTCCCTTGACGACGCCGCCGGCGCGGATGGTGTCGCCGAACACCCGGAAGCTGCTGTCGCGGAGGGACTCCGTCAGGTCCCTGATCTCCATCGCGAAGCGGGTGTCGGGCTTGTCGCTCCCGAAGCGATCCATCGCCTCGCGCCAGGTGAGCCGCGGGTAGGGGCCCTCGAGGGGCACGCCCGCCGCCTTGAAGACCTCTTCCAGGAGCCCTTCGATGAGGGCGAAGAAGCCCTCGCGCTCCGGGAAGGAAACCTCCATGTCGATCTGGGTGAACTCCGGCTGGCGGTCGGCGCGCAGGTCCTCGTCGCGAAAGCACTTGGCGATCTGGAAGTAGCGATCGAACCCCGCGACCATCAGCAGCTGCTTGAACAGCTGCGGCGACTGCGGCAGCGAATAGAAGCGCCCCGGGTTCACCCGCGACGGCACGAGGTATTCGCGCGACCCCTCGGGCGTGCTGCGGTTGAGAATCGGCGTCTCCACCTCGAGGAACTGGCGCGCGTCGAGGTAGCAGCGCACCGCGAGCAGGATCCGGTGGCGGGTCTCGAACACCTTCTGCAGGCGCGCGCGCCGGAGATCGAGAAAGCGGTAGCGGAGGCGGACCTCCTCGGAGGCGTTGCTGTCGTCGTCGAGCGGGAACGGCAGCGGCTCCGATCCGTTGAGCACCTCGAGCCGGTCCGCCTGCACCTCGACCGCGCCGGTCGGCAGGTGCGGATTGAGGTTCCCGGCGGCGCGCGCGACCACCCGGCCCCGCACCTCGACCACGAACCCGGGCCGGACTTCCTTGGCGGCGGCGAAGGCCGCGGCGGCGCTCTCCGGATTGAACACCGCCTGCGTGACGCCGTACCGGTCGCGCAGATCGAGGAAGAGCAGCCCGCCGTGATCGCGCACGCTGTCGACCCAGCCGAGGAGAAGCGCGCTGCCGCCGGCGTCGCCGGCACGGAGGGACCCGCAGGTATGCGTCCGTCGGTTCATCGGAACGTCATGCGACATGCGCCGGCTCTCCCAGGGCCTCGACGAGTTGCGCCGCCGGGATCTCCCGCTGCGTTCCGTCGGCCATCGATTTGAGGGTCACGATCCCGCGCGCCGCCTCGTCGGCGCCCAGGATCACCACATGCCGCGCGCCGAGGTCGTTGGCGCGGCGCAACTGCGCCTTCAGGCTCTTCGCCGGGAGCGGCTCGAGGACCACGCTCCGTCCGGCGGCGCGCAGGCGCCCCGCTGCCTCGAGTCCCGCCGCCACCGCCTCCTCGCCGAGCGTCACGACGAAGGCGTCGAGAACCGGCTGGAGCCCGGCGCGATCCGCCGGGAGCGACATCACCAGGCGATCCTCGCCGACCGCGAAGCCGAACCCCGGGACCGCCGGGCCGCCCAGCTCCTGCACCAGGCCGTCGTAACGCCCGCCCCCGAGGAGCGCGCTCTGCGCGCCCAGGTCGGACGACACCACCTCGAACGTGGTGCGCCGGTAGTAGTCGAGCCCGCGCACCAGGCGCGGCGCGACGGTGTGCGCGACGGCGAGCCGCTCGAGCATCCGCCGCACCCGCGCGAAGTGGTCGGCGCACGGCGCGCAGAGGTGATCGAGGATGACGCTGACCGTCGCCATGATCGCCCGGTCGGACTCGACCTTGCAGTCGAGGCAGCGGAGCGGGTTGGTCTCGAGGCGGCGCTGGCAGTCGGCGCACAGCTGCTCGCGCCGTGGCCGCAGCTCGGCGAGCAGCCGCTCGCGATAGGCCGGCCGGCAGACCTCGTCGCCGACCGAGTTGATCTGCAGCTCCAGCGCGGCGAGCCCGAGGCTGGCCAGGAACTGCATCAGCATCTGTAGCGTCTTCGCGTCGACCGCGGGGTGATCGCTCCCGAGCGCCTCGACGCCGATCTGCGCGAACTGCCGCGTGCGCCCCTTCTGCGGCCTCTCGTAGCGGAACATCGGGCCGATGTAGTAGAGCCGGTGCAGCTCGCCGCCGCGGAACCGGCCGGCCTCGATGAGGGCGCGCGCCACCGGCGCGGTGTTCTCCGGGCGGAGCGTCAGCGAGCGTCCCTTGCGGTCCTCGAAGGTGTACATCTCCTTCGCGACGATGTCGGTCGTCTCGCCGACGCCGCGCGTGAACAGCTCGGTGGCCTCGAAGATCGGCGTGCGGATCTCGCGAAACCCGAAGCGCGCGAACACCTCGCGCGCCCGCGCCTCGACGTGCTGCCAGCGCTCGACCTCTCCCGGGAGGATGTCCCGGGTGCCCTTGACCGCTTCGATCATGGATGGACTCCGTCGACCGCGCGGCGGCGCGGCCGGTCTGCGGAGGCGTGAGGGTACCACAACCCGGCGGCGCTTCGTGACGCGGCCGCGCGGTCGCGCCTGTGATAGAACGCCGGTGCGCGCCGCCTCGCGGCGCCCGGAGAGCGTGATGCCCAGGCCGGTTCGACCTCTGGCGGTCCTGTTCCTGCTCGCGCTCCTGGCGCCGACGGCGACGATCCAGGCGCGCGGCCAGAAGACCGTCTTCCACGGCATGCCGGTGGAGCCCGACACCGGGTTCCTGAAACCGCGCGACGTCACGTCGATCTCCCTCGATCCGGTCTGGGTGTACGAGGGCTTCGCGGCGCCGCTCGCCGGCGAGGCGGCCGAAGCCGGGATGCGCGTCGTGGCCTCCGACCGGTCGGGACGGGTCGTGTCGATCGACATCGCCGGCGGATCGGCGGTCTGGACGGTGGAGCTGGGCGAGGCGCTGCCGGTCGGGCCGGCGGTCGCCTCCGGGCTGATCCTCCAGGGGACGACGAGCGGGTTGCTCGTCGCGCTCGGCACCGAGGACGGCCGCGAGCGCTGGCGCGCGACGCTCGGCGCCGCTCCCGCGGCCCTGCCGATCCTGGAACGGTCCCGCCTCCTGGTCGTGACCCTGGCGCCCGAGCTGGTGTCGCTCGACCCTGCGGACGGCCGGGTGCTGTCGCGCCTGCCCCTCCCCGGAGCGCCCTTCGCCCCCGCCATCGGACCGGAGGGCGTCGTGATCGGCACGGCGCCCGGCCAGGTGATCGCGGCCGGCGGTGAGCCGCTGGCGATCCAGTGGACCCGCGATCTCGGACACCAGGTCACCGGCCCCGCGCTGGTCGACCGCCGGCACGTGCTGGTGGCGACCGACGATCGCGCGCTCTGGTCGCTCCGCGGCGGCAGCGGCCGGACGTCGTGGAAACAGCGGGTCGGCTCGCGGGTCACGGCTCGCCCGCGCGTGGTCGGCGATCTGCTCTACGTCGCCTGCTGGGACAATGATTTCTACGTCCTGGGACGGAAGAACGGCCACATCCTCGGCCGCTCCCGGCTCGGACACCGGCTGAGCGGCGAGACGACGCTTCTCGGACAGCTTCTCTTCGTGGCGCCGGCGACCGAGGCGTCGGTCGTCGCGCTCGAGCTTCCCTACCTCGGGGTGGCGGGCAGGAGCGAACTGGGCGCGCCGGGCGAGTGGTTCACGACCGCGCCGGTGGCCGCCGCGGCCCTTCCGGGGGTGACCGTCGGCTGGGGCCGCACCACCGGCCGGCTCCTGGCGCTCAAGATCGGGGAGCCGCCGGCGCCGCCGGCGGCCCCGGTCGCGGGATCGACGCCGCCGCACTGAGCGGCGCGCGCGCGGATCAGCGGGGGGTGCGCAGCGCGTCGCGGATCGCGGCGCCCGCTTCGGTCGTGCCGAGGCTGCCGCCGAGATCGCGGGTGGTCCGGCCGGCGCGCACGCACTCGGCCACCGCCTGCTCCAGACGGTGCGCCTCCTCGCTGCGGCCCACGTTGTCGAGCAGCATCGCCGCGCTCAGGACGGCGCCGATCGGGTTCGCGAGGTTCTTCCCCGCGTGCTTCGGCGCCGACCCGTGCACCGGCTCGTACAGTCCGATCCGGCCCGGGTGCAGGTTCGCCGACGCGGCCAGCCCCAGCCCCCCCTGAATCTGCGCCCCCAGGTCGCTCAGGATGTCGCCGAACATGTTGCAGGTGACGATGACCTCGTAGGGCGTCGGGTCCTTCACCATCTGCATCGCCAGCGCGTCCACGTACATGTGCGATGCCTCGATGTCGGGATACTCCGCGGCGACCAGCTTGAAGACCCGCTGCCAGAGGTCGTGCCCGTAGGTCAGGGCATTGCTCTTGTCCGACATCAGGACGCGCTTCCTGCCGTGCGCGCGGGCCCACTCGAACGCGTGCCGGATGATCCGCTCGACCCCCTTGCGGGTGTTGATGTCCTGCTGGAGGGCGATCTCGTCGGCGGTCCCCTTCTTGAGGAATCCCCCGACGCCGGCGTACAGCCCCTCGGTGTTCTCGCGGAAGATCACGAAGTCGACGTCCTTCGGCGTCCTCCCCTTGAGCGGGCAGAGTCGCTCGTCGAGGAGGCGCACCGGACGGTGGTTGACGTATAGATCGAGGCGGAATCGCAGCCCCAGGAGGATGTCGGCCGCGTGCCGGTTGTCGGGCACCCGCGGGTCGCCGAGCGCTCCGAGCAGGATGGCGTCGAATTCCTGGAGGCGCGCGAAGCCGTCGTCGGGCAGCGTCTCCCCGGTCTTCAGGAAGTGGTCCGCCCCGTAGGGGAAGCTTTCGAAGGTGATCGGCTTTCCCGAGGCGGCGGCCAGCGCCTCGAGCGCAAGCACCGCCTCGCGGGTCACTTCGATGCCGATGCCGTCGCCGGGGATGACTGCGATGCGGGTCACGTGGGCTCCTTGCGCGCCAGATCGTCCAGGGGTCGGGTCGGCGGCGCCTGGCGCGGGGCGCCCGACCCGCCGCCTTTGAAGAGATATCGCCCCAGGAGCGCGACCACGACGAGCACGGTCGCGGCGCCCACCGCGTCGGCCAGGACGTCGTGCCAGTCGCTCGTCCGCTCCGGGACGAACGCCTGATGGAACTCGTCGCTCAGGCCGTAGACCAGCGCCAGCGACCCGGCGATGAGCAGGCGCGACGCGGGGACCGGCTTGCGAATCCCGCCGTTCAGGGCGCGCGCGAACAGCAGCGCCAGCCCGCCGTATTCGAGGAAGTGCAGGAGCTTGTCGGGATAGGAAACCGCCCAGCCGACCGACGAGCGCGACGACAGGTAGAAGATCAGCGCCAGGTAGGCCGCGAGCGGACCCCAGACGACGATCCGCCGGAGCGCGGTGGGGCGCGCGGTCACCGGGGAAGCGGGAACGGGTACATGACGTACGCGACGATGAGCGAGAGGACGATCATCGCGCCGCACATCACCACCACGACGCGCACCCGGTCGCGCCCGCGCGTCTGGGTCAGGAAGGCGAAGAACAGCGACACCAGGACGGAGAACAGGACCAGGTTGAGGAAGTGGCTCCGGAGCATGGCGGCCTAGTCCTTCCGCCCCGTGGCGATGTCGAAGGCGTCCAGGATGAGAAGGATGTTCATCAGCCCGGCGGTCAGGAGGAAGGTGCTGCCGTACTCGTAGGTGGCGATCTTCACCCGCTCGCGGATCCGGGTCAGGAGCGCCTGCCGGTGCGGATCCCCCTCGGCGTCGGGGAGCGCGAACACGATCTCGCCCAGGGTGGCCTTGCGCGCCACGAGGTCGAGCGGCCCCATCGCCAGCCCGTCGAGCGTGGCGAGGAACGACAGCGGCTGCTGCCGGTCGACGACCGAGGCGCTGCCGCCGGAGACGATGCCGAGCGCGAAGGTGGAGAGGACGATCAGGAAGAACGCCGCGGCGCGGCCCATGCGGCCGAGCCAGGCATGACCCAGACCCGGCAGGAGCCAGGCCAGGAGGCACGGGACGACCGGGCTGACGCGCGGGCGGGCCTGTGCGGCCGGCGCCTCGGCCTCGAGCGTGGTCTCCATGTTCGCGCTACTCCTTGACCACCCAGACCCTGATTTCCCCGCTCACCTCGGGATGCAACCTCACGGGGATGGTGTAGATGCCGAGCGCCTTGATCGGCTCGTCGAGGAGGATGCGCCGCTTGTCGAGCTCGATCCCCTCCTTCACGAGGTACTCGGCGATGTCGGACGCCGTCACCGAGCCGTACAGCTGATCGTTCTCGCCCACCTTGCGCACGACGGTGCAGGAGACCCCTGCCAGACGGCGCGCCATGGCGGCGGCGTCCTCCTTCTCCTTCGCGAGGTGCACGACGAACTTGCGCCGCTCCTGCTCGACGCGCTTCAGGTTGCCGTCGGTGGCGTGCAGCGCCTTCCCCTTGGGGAGCAGGAAGTTGCGGGCGTACCCGGCGGCCACGTCGACGATCTCGCCGCGACGGCCCAGCTTCTCGACATCCTCCCTCAACACGATGCGCATGCGCGGTTCTCCGGGCTTCCCGACCTAGTCGGAGGTGAAGGGCAGAAGCGCCAGGGTGCGCGCCCGCTTGATGGCGACCATGACCTTGCGCTGGTGCTTGGAGCAGGTGCCGGAGATGCGCCGCGGAAAGATCTTCGAGCGCTCGGGCGTGAACCCCTGCAACAGGCGCAGGTCCTTGTAGTCGATGAACGCGATCTTCTCGTCGCAGAACTTGCAGAACTTTTTCTTGCGGAAGAGGAATTTCCGCTTGAAGGGCTTCTTGCCGTCGCGGCCACCGCCGCGGCCGCCGCCACCACCGCCACCACCTTCGCGTCCTCGCATGCTCGTCGCTCTCCGTTCCGGCCTAGGCCATCAGGGCCGGGTCGACGGGCGCGTCCTCGCGCTCCGCCGGCCGCGGCTTCATCATCGGGGAAGGGTTCAGGGGCGCCGGGTCCTCGGCCACCACCGTCAGATGGCGCAGGATCCGATCGTTCATCCGGTAGCGCCGGTCGACCTCCTTGACGTGCGCCCCGGAGCACTCGAGGAGCATCAGGACGTAGATCCCCTCCTCGCGGTGCCCGATCGGGTAGGCCAGCCGCCGCTTGCCCCATTTCTCGGTCTTGAGCGATTTGCCGCCCGCGGCCAGGGTGATCTGATCGACGAGCTTGATGATCTCGTCGACCTCTTCTTCGGTCAGGTTCGGGTCGGTCACGAAAATCGATTCGTACAGTGGCATCGGTTCCTTCCTCATTCGGCCGGATCGTCGGACGCGCCGCCCGGTTTCCGGTTGTGCCGGTTCATCGCCTTCTCGAGCCCTTCGGTCAACGCCCTCGTCACGCAATCGGCCGCGTCGCCCACGACGTCGGGGATCCGCGCCACCTCGTCGCGGCCGAATCCCTCGAGCACGTAGTCGGCCGGGTCCTCGCCCGCCGGCGCGGCGCCGATCCCGATCCGGAGCCGCGCGAACTCCTGAGTTCCCAGGGCCTCGATGATCGAGCGCAGGCCGTTGTGGCCTCCGTGACTTCCCCCGCGCCGGACCCGCAAGACCCCGAAATCCAGGTGGAAGTCGTCGGCCACCACCAGAAGCCCGCCGACCTCCCCTCCCTGCTTCGCCAACAGCGCCTGCACCGCCCGGCCGCTCCGGTTCATGAACAGGAGCGGCTTCGCCAGCGCCACCTCGCGATCCCCGAACGCCGCGCGGCTGACCAGGCTGTGCGCCGCTTCGCGCTCGGCCGGGTCGCCCGCCCGGGCGCGGAGCGCGTCGACCACCATGAAGCCGACGTTGTGCCGCGTCCGTTCGTACCGGCGGCCCGGGTTCCCGAGGCCGACGACGAGCGTGAGCACCGGGCGATCCCCCGACCGCTATTTCTTCTCGGCCTTCTTCTCCTTCTTGTCGCCGGCCTCGGCCTCGGCGCCCTCCTCGAGCTGCTTGCCTTTCTTGATGACCTCCGGCTCGGCCGGGGCCGCCGCGGCCTCGACCACGGCGCCCGGCGCCGGCTCTTCCTTGGCCGGCGGCGCGCAGACCGCCAGGATGACGTGCGGGTCGCTCAGGATGGTGTACTTGTCGCTCTTCGGCAGGTCGGCGACGCTCAGGTGGTCGCCGATCTTCATGCCCGAGATGTCGATCGACAGCCCGTCCGGGATGTTCGACGGCAGGCTGGAGATCCGCACCTGCCGGGTGACCGTCTCGAGGATACCGCCGTCGAGCTTCACGCCGGCGGCCTCGCCCGCGAGGATCACCGGCACCTCGACCTCGATGGCGTGGTCCATCTCGATGCGCACGAAGTCGGCGTGGATCAGCTGGCCGCCGACCGGGTCGACCTGGTATTCGCGGATCATCACGTGCCGCTTCTGATCCGTTCCCGCCAGGTTGAGCTGGAAGATGGTGTTCTGCCCCGAATGGGATCGGAGGATGTCGACCAGGCGGCGGGGGTCGACCGTCAGCGAGACCGGGTCCTTCCCGGTGCCGTAAAGGACCGCCGGAATGCTTCCCGCCCGCCGCAGCCGGCGCGCCACGTTCTTGCCCGCGGCCTCGCGCCGCTGCACGTCCACGACCATGTCCTTCATCGACCTTCCTCCGTGCCTAGACGAACAGTGAGCTGACCGACGAATTCGTATGGATGCGCTGGATCGCCTCGCCCAGGAGGCCCGCCACCGACAGCACGGTGATCCGACCGGTCCTGGCGCGCGGCTCGTCGATCGGGATGCTGTTGGTGACCACGGTCTCCACCAT
This sequence comes from Dongiaceae bacterium, assembly GCA_035511355.1. Taxonomy (GTDB): domain Bacteria; phylum Acidobacteriota; class Polarisedimenticolia; order Gp22-AA2; family Gp22-AA2; genus DATKFL01. Next base: position 4,418 of record DATKFL010000526.1, on the reverse strand, counting down.
CTCCATGGAGCGGATCCGATCGACCGCCGGCCCCGAGAGCACCGGGTGGGTGAAGCAGCTGTAGACCGATCGGGCGCCATTCTTCACCAGCGCCTGCACCGTGCCGACCAGCGTCCCCGCGGTGTCGACCATGTCGTCGACGATGAGGGCGTTTCGTTCCGACACCTCGCCGATGACGTGCATGACTTGTGGTTCGTTCTTCTCGCCGCGGCGCTTGTCGATGATCGCCAGGCTGGCGTTGAGGCGCTTGGCGTAGGCGCGCGCCCGCTCGACGCCCCCGGCGTCCGGCGAGACGATCACCAGGTCCTTGAGCTCCATCCGCGCGACGTGATCGATCAGCACCGGCGCCGCGAACAGGTGGTCCACCGGGATGTCGAAGAATCCCTGGATCGCCGGCGCGTGCAGGTCGATCGCGAGGATCCGGTCGGCGCCCGCCGCGGTCAGGAGATCGGCGACCAGCTTGGCGGTGATCGGCACGCGCGGCTTGTCCTTGCGATCCTGGCGGGCATAGCCGTAGTACGGCAGGACGGCCGTGATGCGCGCCGCCGACGATCGCTTGAAGGCGTCGAGCATCACCAGGAGCTCCATCAGGTTCGCGTCGACCGGCGGGCAGGTCGGCTGGATGACGAAGACGTCGGTGCCGCGGATGTTCTCGAGGATGTGGCAGTACGACTCGCCGTCGGCGAAGCGGCGCAGGTCGACCGCGCCGACGCTGATGCCGAGGACGCTGCAGATCTCCGCGGCGAGCGCCGGGTGGGCGCTGCCGCTGAAGACCTTCAGGTCGCTGTCGCCCGCCGATCGACTCATGTTCATGCCGCGTTTCGTCCCGACTGCGGCCCCGGTTGGGGCGGGAGGATTCGAACCTCCGATGCTGGATCCAAAGTCCAGTGTCTTACCGCTTGACGACGCCCCACCGGCCGGAGCCGGCTCCCCGGGGCGACGCCGCCGCGCGGGTCCACCGGCCTTACCCTCACTCCGCGTCTCCGAACTCCTCCCCGCCGCCCGCCGCGCGACCCGCAAGGGTCTCGCGATAACGCGCCAGGACCTTCTCTTCGATCCGTCTCCGTGTCTCGCTGTTCAACGGGTGGGCGATGTCACGGAAGGTGCCGTTCTTCCTCTTCTTGCTCGGCATCGAGATGAACAATCCGCTCGCGCCGCTGATGATCCTGATGTCGCTGATCACGAAGCAGTCGTCGATGATGATCGAGACGAACGCCTTCAGCTTCTCCTCATCGACGGGGAACCCCCGGACTTCGGTGATCTCCATCCCGCCACCTCCCGGTCGCGGCGGTGTTCACGGGAACCATCGATCCCCGAGATAGGCCGCCCGGTCCAGGGTGTGGCACCGGAATGTCCTGAACCCGCTCCGCTCGGCCTCGTCCGCCGCCCGGTCGCGCGCCTCGGCGTCGGCGAAGATGCCGAACACCGCCGATCCGCTCCCGGTCATCGCGGCGACCTCGGCCCCGGCGCGCTCGACGAACGATCGGATCACTCCGATCGCCGGACAGAGACGCTCCGCGTGCGGCTCCAGGTCGTTACCGGACCGCACCCACGAGGCAATATCCACGGGGATGCGCTCGAAGCCGGGAATGCTAGCGGGTTTGCGCGCAAGTGTCAACGGCTCTTCGATCTGCGCGTACACCTCGCGGGTCGAAAGGAGGCTGCCGGGATGGACGATCAGAAGCTCCCGGGAGGGGGGATCGGGAAGCGGCGTGACCTCGGTCCCCCGGCCGGTCACGAGCGCCGCTCCCCCGGTCAGAAAATAGGGGACGTCCGACCCGAGCGCCGCGGCATGCTCGATCAGGGCCGCCGGGTCGAGCCGGAGGTCGAGGAGGCGGTCGATCCCGACCAGGACGGCGGCAGCGTCGCTGCTCCCGCCCCCCAGCCCGGCGCCGACCGGTATCTTCTTATAGAGGCGCAGGGCGATCCCCGGGGGATCCGGGATCCCGGCCAGAAGGCGCGCCGCCGCCCGGAACACCAGGTTTTCCGGCCCCGAGGGGAGGGCCGGGTCGTCGATTTCGAGCCCGATCCCCTGTCCCTCGAGGCGGATTTCCAGCCGGTCGTGCAGCGAGACGCTCTGCAGGACCGAGCGGATCTCGTGGAAGCCATCCGGACGCCTCCCGAGGACCTGGAGCCCGAGGTTGACCTTGGCGAAGGCCTTGAGGGCGACCTGCCTCACGGCACGTCACCCTGAAGACCGGTCGCCAGGTCGGCCCGCTCGAATCCCTCCGGGATCTCCGGGGTGAAGAGTCGATCGTCGAGGCGGGCCGGGGCGGCCGGACCGATCCGGGTCAGTTGAAAACGCCGCCGACCGGTTGCCTCGATGCCGCCGGCAAACGCCTCCCCCGGGTCGAGCGCGCAGCGGATTTCCCAGGGCGCCGCGCCGGCGGCCCGGTCGGGAACCGAGGCGCCGCAGGGGGGCAACCCTCGAAGCAGGGCGCCGAGGTCGGCGGCCCCGAGCGGCAGACCGGTCCAGCGGGCGAGGCCCTCGGCGGTCGCCGGGGCGCGGTCATAGCGCCGGTCGGCGACCAGGAGGGCGACCGCGGTGGCCCCGTCGGTGGCGATGACCAGGCGGGTTCCGCCGGCCGGGCCGAGCGCCTCGAGGCGCCACTGATCCGGGGGGCGGAAGGCGACCGCCAGCCGGAAGCGCGTGACCTCGCCCCGCGCCTCGGTGACCCGCGCTTCGTAGAGCAGGCGAACGCCGTTCGGCGCCTGATCGCCGATTGGCTCGGTCGCCGGTTTCGCTCCGCCGTGCGCGCAGCCGAGCGCTGCCGCAAGAGCGAGCGTGAGGAGAGCGAGGCGTGGTCGGGAGCTGGCGGGGCGAGACCCGGCTAGCGGCCGGCAGGCGCGCCGGCGCGGGCGCGCTGCAGCTTGCCGCGGATCCGATCGGGGTCCTCGTGACCGCACTGCAGCGCGGCCTGCCATTCGCGCACCGCCTCGTCCGTCCTGCCGGTGGCATTCAGCAGATCGCCGAGATGCTCTCTCAGGACCGGATCGGTCGCATCGTATCGCAGGGCGGCCCGGAGCTTCTCCTCGGCCGGCGCGTAGCGCTCCAGCTTGAAGAGGGTCCAGCCGAGACTGTCGAGGTAGGCGGGATTCCCCGGGTCGAGCGCGAGCGCGCGCTCGACGTACGCGAGCGAGTCGTTGAGCCGCCGGCCGCTCTCCGCCAGCATGTAGGCGAGATAGTTGAGCGCCATGGCGTTGCCGGGGTTGAGCTCGATCGCGCGTGCGAGCGCGCGCTCCGCCTCGGGCCGGCGGCCGAGCCGGTCGAGCGCGGCGCCCCGTTCGAACTGCATCTGGTCGTCGGCGGGATAGCGGCCGATCGCCTCGCGCAGCATCACCTCGGCCATGCCGTACTCGTGCCGGCGCAGGAGCGATCGCGCCACCGCGAGGTAGCCCGGGGCGGTTCCGGAAAGCGTCTCGAGGGTGCGGCGGTAGGCGGCCATCGCGGCGTCGCGCCCGCCGCGCGCCAGGGCGATCTCCCCCTCGAGCGCCAGCAGCTCCGGATCGTCGGGCGCCACCCGCAGTGCGTCGCCACGCGCCTTCTCCGCGCCGTCGTATTCCCCCGCCTCGAGGTGCGCCTGCGCCAGGAGACGCAACACGTCGATCTCCGGTTGCGGCAGGCGGGCGACCGCGACCGACAGCCAGTTGACCACCGCGCGCCAGTCGCGCGCCCCGAAGGCCAGAACGCCCGCCTGGGTCGCCGCCAGCGTCACCACCGACTCGTCGCGCGGTTCGAGCGCCGGGCGCGCGGCGGCGCGGCGCAGGAGATCTTCGAAGGCGGCGCGGGCCGCCACCAGATCGCCGCTGCGGCGCAGGACGCGGGCCTGGTGGAAGCGCGGCTCAAGCCCCTCCGGGTCGACCCCGATCAGCCGCTCGCACGCCTTCGCGGCGGCGGGCAGATCGTCGGCCAGGTCGTACGCCTGGACCAGGAGCAGGAGCGACGCCGCGTCGTCGGGCTCCAGGAGCAGGCCGCGCTCGAGGAGAACGGCCGCGTCGCGTGGTCGTCCCGCCTGCAGTTCGAGGGTGCCGACGCGACGGTGCAGTCCCGACCGCTCGCTGCCTCCTTCGATGAGCGGCGCGAACAGGCCGATCGCCTCGTCGTAACGCTTCTGCTCCTCGAGAATCCCGGCAAGGATCTCGATCGCCTGCCCGTTGCCGGGCGACCGCCGGAGGAACGCCTGGAGCCGCGCCTCCGCGTCGGTTGCGTGGCCGCTCGCCGCCTCGATCCGGGCGAGCAGCAGGGTGAGCTCGTTCGGCAGCGGGCGGCGCGCGGCGAGATCGACGACCACGGCGCGCGCCTCCTCGAGCCGGCCGACCTGTGCCAGGAGCTCCGCGAGCGTCCGGGCGACGTCGGGGTCGTCCGGGTCGGCCTGGCGCGCCGCCTGGTAGGAGTCGATCGCCGCATCGACCTGTTC
>DATKFL010000525.1:0-3288 GCA_035511355.1 Dongiaceae bacterium | reverse complement strand
AAGGTCCTGGCGCTCTATCGCCGGATCGAGCGATCGAGCCTCCGCGTCGCGCGCCGCGACCTCGACGCCCTCGAAAGGCTCCTCGGACCCCATCCGGCTTGACCCTTCGGCGGGCGCTCCCCCACAATCCGCCGCGATGATCCGCGCACCTCTGGTCGCGAAGGGCTTCGGCTCGGACGACGGCTTCCGCTGGCGCGGGGTCGAGATGCACCGCATCGAGGGGTTCAGCGACGCGGTCCTGGCGTTCGCCGTGACCCTCCTGGTCGTCTCCCTCGAGGTGCCGCGCACCTTCGGCGAGTTGCTCGAAACGATGCAGGGGTTCGTCGCCTTCGCCCTCGCCTTCGCCCTCCTCCTGCGGGTCTGGTACCTGCAGTACCAGTTCTTCCGGCGCTACGGCCTCGAGGACACCTGGACCATCACGCTCAACGGCGCGCTCCTGTTCGTGGTCCTGTTCTTCGTCTATCCGCTGAAGTTCCTGTTCACCTTCCTGGTGAAGACCTTCACCGGGCAGGACACCCGCGTGCTGATGCCGGACGGGATGCTGCACCCCGCCATCGGCGTCACCGACATGCGCACCCTGATGATCGTCTACGGCCTCGGGTACATCGCCCTGTTCGGGACCTTCTGGCTGATGTACCTGCATGCCTGGCGCCGCCGCGAGACCCTCGAGTTGAACGCCCTCGAGCGCTTCGACACCCGGACGACGCTCATGGAGGCGGCGGCCAACATCGGCGTCGCCGCGCTTTCGGTCCTGGTCGCCACGATCGGCGGGTACCGGTGGGGCGGCGTCGCCGGCCTCATCTACATGCTGCTCGGCCCGGGGATGTGGGCGCTTGGCGGGACGCGCGGCCGGCAGCGTCGCCGGCTGGAGCGCGCCTGACCCGACCGTCGCCAGCTCCCGGACCGACGCCTGGCCCGGCCGCCCCCGGCCGGTTGACTCCAAGCGCGCGCTTTCTCTAGACTTTGCGGCCGGCCGGGAGACCCCCGGCCATCCCAGTATCAATAAAGGATATGCGGGGCGCCTGTGCCCCCTGAAGAGGAGTCCCGATGAGTCTCGTGCGAATCGTCCTGCGCCGCCTTCCGGGGGTGATGCTCCTGGCGGCGCTCGGTCTTGCGCTCCTGTCCCCGGCCGCGGCGGTCGCGGCGGAGGGGGCGGTCGCTGCGCATCACGGCGGCGAGGCCTCCCTCGTCCTTCCGGACGTCGGCCAGGTCCAGTTCCTCGGCATGAGCGGGCGCTCGCTCCTGATGCTCGGCCTCCTGGTCTGCGGTCTCGGGTTCGCCTTCGGGCTGACGATGCTGACCCAGGTGAAGAACCTGCCGGTGCACGTCTCGATGCGCGAGATCTCCGAGCTCATCTACGAGACCTGCAAGACCTACCTGGTCACCCAGGGGAAGTTCATCCTGCTGCTCGAGGTCTTCATCGGCGTCATCATCGTCCTCTACTTCGGCCTCCTGCAGCACTACGAGGCCGTGAAGGTGCTGATCATCCTGCTGTTCAGCCTGATCGGCATCGCCGGCTCGTACGACGTCGCCTGGTTCGGCATCCGGATGAACACCTACGCCAACTCGCGCACCGCCTTCGCCAGCCTGCGCGGCAAGCCGTTCCCGCTCTACTCCATCCCGCTCAAGGCCGGGATGAGCATCGGGATGCTGCTGATCTCGACCGAGCTCCTGATGATGCTGGGCATCCTGCTGTTCATCCCGGGCGACTACGCCGGGCCCTGCTTCATCGGCTTCGCCATCGGCGAGTCGCTCGGCGCCGCGGCGCTCCGGATCGCCGGCGGCATCTTCACCAAGATCGCCGACATCGGTTCGGATCTGATGAAGATCGTCTTCAACATCAAGGAGGACGACGCTAGGAACCCCGGCGTCATCGCCGACTGCACCGGGGACAACGCCGGCGACTCGATCGGCCCGTCGGCCGACGGCTTCGAGACCTACGGAGTCACCGGCGTCGCGCTCATCTCGTTCATCCTGCTGGCGGTCGCGAACCCGATCACCCAGGTGCAGCTGCTGGTCTGGATCTTCATGATGCGCATCCTGATGATCATCGCGTCGGGGTTGTCGTACGTCATCAACGAGACCATCGCCAAGGCGATGCACGGCACCGCGGCGAAAATGAACTTCGAGCAGCCGCTCACCATCCTGGTCTGGATCACCTCGGTGGTGTCGGTGGTGATGACCTTCGCCGCGTCGTACCTGCTCATCCCCGACCTCGGCGACGGCAGCCTCTGGTGGAAGCTGTCGTTGGTGATTACGTGCGGGACGCTCGCCGGCGCGGTCATCCCGGAGCTGGTGAAGGTCTTCACCTCGACCGAGTCGGCGCACGTGCGCGAGGTGGTCACCGCGTCGCGCGAGGGCGGCGCCTCGCTCAACATCCTGGCCGGTCTCACCGCCGGGAACTTCTCGGGCTACTGGCTCGGGATCACGATGGTCTCCCTGATGGGCATCGCCTACTGGACCAGCACTCTCGGCCTCGGGTCGATCATGGCCGCCGCGCCGATCTTCGCGTTCGGCCTGGTCGCCTTCGGCTTCCTCGGGATGGGGCCGGTCACCATCGCGGTCGACTCCTACGGCCCGGTCACCGACAACGCGCAGTCGGTGTATGAGCTGTCGGTCATCGAGACGCTGCCGAACATCAAGCAGGAGATCAAGCGGGACCACGGCTTCGATCTCGACTTCACCACCGCCAAGCACCTGCTCGAGGAGAACGACGGCGCCGGCAACACCTTCAAGGCGACCGCCAAGCCGGTCCTGATCGGCACCGCGGTGGTCGGCGCCACCACGATGATCTTCTCGATCATCGTGATCCTGACCCACGGGCTGACCGAGAACCTCGACAAGCTGTCGCTCCTGCACCCGCCCTTCCTGCTCGGCCTCATCACGGGTGGTGCGGTGATCTACTGGTTCACCGGCGCCTCGACCCAGGCGGTCTCGACCGGCGCCTACCGCGCCGTCGAGTTCATCAAGAAGAACATCAAGCTCGAGGGCGCCACCAAGGCCTCGGTCGAGGACAGCAAGAAGGTCGTCGAGATCTGCACCCAGTACGCGCAGAAAGGGATGTTCAACATCTTCATGACCGTCTTCTTCTCGACCCTCGCGTTCGCCTTCCTCGAGCCCTACTTCTTCATCGACTACCTGATCTCGATCGCGATCTTCGGCCTCTACCAGGCGATCTTCATGGCCAACGCCGGCGGCGCCTGGGACAACGCCAAGAAGATCGTCGAGGTCGAACTGAAGGAGAAGGGCACGCCGCTGCACGCCGCCTGCGTGGTCGGCGACACGGTC
>DATKFL010000524.1:0-3199 GCA_035511355.1 Dongiaceae bacterium | reverse complement strand
CTCGGTCGGCGCGCCGGTCGGTCCCATCACCACCACCTCCTCGCCCTCCTTGAGGGCCGACAGGAGGCGTGACGAGGTCCCCATCTCGAGCGCGATCAGGCTCAGGAGGCCGCGCTCGCGATCGACCCAGGCGCCGGTCAGCGCCAGCGGCTCGATCAAGAGCGGATGCCCCTCGCGACGGGGCGCCGTGCGCTCGAAGTTCTGCAGCCGGAAGAACTGCCCCGGTTCGAAATTGCGCGCCGCCAGCGGCGCGCGCACGATCGCCTCGACGATGGTCGGGGTCAGTCGGCGCACCTCGACGACCTTCGCCCGGAGCGCGTCGTCGAGGCGGCGGAAGAACGCGCCGAGCGCCGCGTCGCGCGCCGGCTGCTCGCGCGGCTCGAGGCGCGCCAAATCCGACTCGAAGAGCGCCGCGAGGTAGGGATAGCCGTCGCGCGCCGACGCCATCGCCTTCACGACGTTGCCGGCATACTGCGGATGGTTGTCGCCGAAGTACGACACCAGCCGGCCCTCCTTCGCATAGGAGGTGAAGAAGGCCGGCTCGCCGCGTCCCGCCGGCACCGCCACGGCCCGCCCGTCCGCGCCGATCTCCGCCTTGTGGGCGCGGAAGAACTGCCGGCGGTCGTCCATCGCGAACGTGCCCGGGCGTTCGCGCTCGTAGGTGACGTTCGGGCTCGTGCCGGCGGCGACCAGGAGGGTCTTCGCCTCGAGCGTGACCTTCTCGCCCCGGTCTTCCCAGCGGCCGCCCTCGCCCGTCGTGAGACGGCGGAAGATCACCCGCTCCAGCGCGCCGTACCTGTCGGCCACCGCCTCCTCGGGGTCGATCCCCTCGATGAAGCGGATCCCCTCCTCGAGCGCCTTGATGATCTCCTCGTGGTTCAGGCGGTAGGCGGGGGAGTCGACCATCCCCTTGCGGTAGGCGATCGAGACGCCGCCCCACCGGTTCACGAGCGCCGCGAAGTCGGGCGCGCCGCCGTCGCGCGCCGCGCGCTCGCGCTCGGCCCGGCAGGCGCGCCCGTGCTCGAGGTAGACCGCGAGTCGCTCGCGCTCCTCGGGCGTGTACGGGCGGAGCGCCGCCTCCTCGCCGGAGGTGCGCACGACCGTCTCGTAGCGCTCGAGGGTCTTCTCGACCTGCACCGGGTAGTAGGCCAGGAGCTCGGTCGCCGAATCGATCGCGGTCAGCCCGCCACCCACGATGATCGCCGGCAGCCGCGCCTCGAGATTGGCGAGCGTGTCGCGGCGGAAGGCGCCGGTCAGCTGCAGCGCCATCAGGAAGTCGGACGCCTTGCGCACCCCGCGGATGACGTTGTTCTTCATGTCGATGATCGTCGGCTTGCCGGCTCCGGCCGCGATCGCGACATGATCGAACCCCGCGTCCCACGCCTGCTCGACGGTGAGGGTGCCGCCGAAGCGGACCCCGCCGTAGAACCGCGCCAGTCGGCGCCGGGCGAGATTGAGGTGGATGAGGGTCAGGAAATTCTTGTCCCAGCGGACCGTGATGCCGTACTCCGACACCCCGCCGAAACCGGCGAGCGGCCGGTCGTCCAGCTCGCGGGTCAGCTCCGCGACGTCGCGCACCGGGCGCGGCGCCCGGCCGCCGGCGCCGGTCAGGTCGTCGGGCGGCGCCTCGATCTTCAGCCCGTCAATGCCGACGACGGAGAACCCCTCGTTCACGAGGTAGTGCGCCAGGCTGTAGCCGGCCGGGCCCAGCCCGACCACCAGGACGTTCCTCCCGTTGTAGGGGAGCGCGTGCGGCCGCCTCACGTTGAGCGGGTTCCAGCGGGTCAGCAGGTCCCAGATCTCGAACCCCCACGGCAGGCCGAGCACGTCGGTCAGGATGCCGGTCTCGATCTGCGGGATGTTGACCGGCTCCTGCTTCTGGTAGATGCACCCCTTCATGCAGTCGTTGCAGATCCGGTGGCCGGTCCCGGGACACATCGGGTTGTCGACGCAGATGACCGCCAGGGCCGCGATCGCGTCGCCGCGGCGCTTCAGCATGTGCGCCTCGGAGATCTTCTCGTCGAGCGGGCAGCCGTCGAGGCTGATGCCGAGCGGGTTCTTCTTCACCGCCCCCTGCTTGTCCTTGATCCCCTTCGAGCAGGAGTCCTTGTCACGCTCGTGGCAGAGGACGCAGTAGTACGCCTGGTCGAGGGTTTCGCGGGCGCTCATCCGGCGGTCGGTCAGCTTGAACCCGTCGCGCCGGCGGCGGCGCGCGGTCGGGCCCATCATCAGCGACGGCAGCGCCGGGTCGGGATGCTCCACCTCGACCAGGTGCTGGTAATCGATCGACTCCGGCGAGTGCAGCGAGACCCACGAGGCGACCGCGGCGCGCGCCGCCGGGTCGGCGAGCCGCGCTCCGAGCCAGTCCTCGATCAGGATCAGGAGCGCCTCGAGGGTCGCCAGGTCCCCGGCCGGGTCGCCGGAGAGCGCGGCGGGGACCGGGGCGGGCGGCGCCTGCAATCCCGCGCGCAGGTCGGCGAGGGTCGCGGCGACCGGCGCCGGCAGGTCGGTCGTGCGCTGCTCGCGCACCAGGAGCACCAGTGCGTCCGCGGCGTTCATCAGAGCCATCACCGCGTGCGCGGTCGCCCACTCCGGGTCGCCGGTCCAGTCGAACCGCGGGAACAGGGTCTTGAGATAGGGCGCGACGCGCGCGTCGAGATCGGCGAACGAGGTCTCGGGGGCCTTGCCGTGCGGGTAGCGGCGCGCCACCCGGCGCTGCACGAAGTCGCGCTTGAAGGCGAAGATCGGCGCTTCGGAGCTGGCGTGCGCCACCAGCGGCTGGCGGGCCGACTCGACCCCGAAGAGACGCGCGAGAAAGTCGCCGAGCTGCGCCCCGACCCCGACCAGGAGTCGCGACCGCTCGATGACCGTGGTGGCGTCGGGAGCGGCCCGGTAGGCCGCGAAGGCGTGCGCCAGTTCCGGGTCGGCGGCCGCGAGCGCCCGGTCGAACACCTGGCTCAGGTCGGCCAGCCGGCGGGGGTCATGCAGGTCGGCGTAGCTGAACCCGGGAATTCCGAGGGTCCACTCGCCGGTATCGGCGAGGGCGCTCGAGCCACTCTTGTGGGATTCCGGGGTCTGCGCCATCGGCGTTTCACCAAGCGGCCGGCACGCTACCCCGAAAGACTTCAAAAGAAGCGGGTTAAAGCCGAGCCAAAGGTCAAAACTATAGGGATGGACGGCTCTTTGTCAAATCCGGAGC
>DATKFL010000523.1:0-5475 GCA_035511355.1 Dongiaceae bacterium | reverse complement strand
GCGCGAGAACATCGGCGCGCTGGCGATGCCGGTCGGCGAGGAGGCCCTCGTGCGCACCACCGTCAGCATCGGCGTGGCCTGCCATCCGCGCGACGATCCCGGGACGGCGCGCGGGTTGATCGAGCGCGCCGACGCGGCGCTCTACCAGGCCAAGCAGGCGGGGCGCGACCGGGTGCAGTTCGCCTCGACCCCCGACGCGCCCGCCGAGCGCGCGAAGCGCGCCGCCGGCTAGGGGCGCGGGCCCTCGTCGCCCAGCACGCTCCAGATCGGCCGGCCGAAGCGGCGCTCGAACTGCTGCGCCAGGGAGGGTGCGTCGCCGGACGGCGCGTCGATCAGGATCTTCTCGACCCGGTGCAGCGGGAAGAACTGCTGCGACGGCAGGACATCGCCGCTCCCGGCCTGGACCTGCCGCATCCAGTCCTCGAAGCCGCCCAGCTCGCTCCCCTGCAGCATGACCCCGGTGCCGTCGATGCCTCGGAGCGCCCCCCAGTACCGCTCGCGCGGGTTCTGGAGGTACAGGACGACGATCTGCGGCGGCTTGAGGAAGGGCAGCAGGCTCATCGACTCATCCTTCCAGCATGACGCGCACCCCGGCGGGGTCGGGAAGGAGCGGGGCGCCGGTCGCCGCCTGCACCGCCTCGAGCGTCGTGTCGGGGGCGATTTCCCGGAGCGCCAGGCCTCCGGAGGTGACGTCGATCACGGCCATCTCGGTGATGATCCGGTGCACGACGTTCTGGCCGGTCAGCGGCAGCGCGCACCGGGTCACGATCTTCGGCTGACCGTCCTTGCTCGCGTGGGTCATCATGACCACCACGCGGCGCGCGCCGGCGACCAGATCCATCGCCCCGCCCATCCCCTTCACCATCTTGCCCGGCACCATCCAGTTGGCGAGGTTGCCGGCGGCGTCGACCTCGAGCCCTCCGAGGATCGAGAGGTCGACGTGCCCGCCGCGGATCATCCCGAACGAGTCGGCGCTGCTGAAATACGAGCAGCCGGGCGTTTCGCTCACCGTCTGCTTGCCGGCGTTGATGAGATCCGGATCGACGCCGGCCTCGTCGGGAAACGGCCCGACCCCGAGCATGCCGTTCTCCGACTGGAAGAAGACCTGCATGCCGGCCGGCACGTGGTTGGCGATCTCGGTCGGCATCCCGATGCCGAGGTTGACGTAGAAGCCGTCGCGCAGCTCAGCCGCGGCGCGCAGGACGAGTCGTTCTTTGCTCGATACGCTTTTCATACGCCGCTCCACGGAAGATGCGCTGCACGAAGATGCCCGGTGTGTGCACGGCGTCGGGGTCGATGGCGCCCGGCTCGACGATCTCCTCGACCTCGGCGATGGTGACCCGCCCCGCGGCCGCCATCATCGGATTGAAGTTGCGGGTCGTGCGCCGGTAGACGAGGTTGCCGAGGGTGTCGCCGCGGTGCGCCTTGACGAAGGCAAAGTCGGCGGTCAGCGCCTGCTCGAGAACGCAGCGCCGTCCGCCGATGGTGCGGGTCTCCTTCCCCTCCGCGACCTTGGTGCCGTATCCGGTCGGCGTGTAGAAGGCCGGGATGCCGGCGCCGCCGGCGCGGATCCGCTCGGCGAGCGTTCCCTGCGGATTCAGCTCGACCTCCAGCTCTCCCGACAGGAACTGCTTCTCGAACAGGTCGTTCTCGCCGACGTAGGTCGCCACCATCCTGCGCACCTGGCGGGTGCGCAGCAGCAGCCCGATGCCGTAGTCGCTCACGCCGGCGTTGTTGCTGATCACCGTGAGGTCGCGCGTCCCCTTCTTCACCAGCGCCTTGATCAGGTTCTCCGGGATCCCGCACAGGCCGAACCCGCCCATCAGGATCGAGGCGCCGTCGGGGATGTCCCGGATCGCCTCGTCGGCGTCGGGCACCACCTTGTTCATCGGTTCGCTCCCCGGCTGCGCAGCTCGATCAGGACGCCGCCGGCGCCCTTCGGATGGAGGAAGGCGACGCGCGAGCCTTCGGCGCCGGCGCGGCCCGCCTCGCCCGCCGTCCTGAGCCCCGCCGCCTCGAGACGGGCGAGCGCCGCATCGAGATCGTCGACCTCGAAGCAGAGATGATGGATCCCCTCGCCGCGCCGGGCGAGGTGCCGCGCCATGGTGCCGTCGTCGCCCTGCGGCTCGACCAGCTCGACGCGGGTGCGCCCGGCCGGCAGGAAGGCGACCTTCACCCCTTCGCCGGGAACCGCCTCGATCCCCTCGAGCGGCAGGCCGAGCAGATCGCGCCAGAGCGGCAGCCGTTCGTCCAGGCTCGCGACCGCGATGCCGACGTGATCGAGGACGATCCCGCCGGATCCCCCGGCGAGGATGGCGCCGGCGGCGGTGTAGGGGTCGGCGGCGCGCCTGGCGATCGTCTCCGTCCAGGCGTCGACCGCCACCTCGCCGGGCCCGCGCGCGAGGATCGGGCGGAGCGCCCGCTCGCGCAGGATCTCGAGAAGCCGGGCGCGGAGCCCCTCGCACCGCCGCGCCGCGCGGCCGTCACCCCGGTCGAGCCACTCCGCGTGCGCCGCGATCGCCTCGACCAGGGCGTCGATGCCGCCGCCGTCGTGCGCCGTGGTGCGGACGATGAGCGGCCGCCACGGACGCGGCGTGCCGAGACCGAGCATGCCGTCGAGGTCGGCCGCCAGCCGATCGGCGCCCGGGTGATCCGCCTTGTTGACCACGAAGATGTCGGCGATCTCGAGGAGCCCCGCCTTGATCGCCTGGATGTCGTCCCCCTGCCCCGGAGTCAGGACGACGAGCACCGTGTCGGCGGCGCGCACCACGTCGACCTCGTCCTGCCCGACGCCGACCGTCTCGAGCAGGACCGGGTCGCGCCCCGAAGCGTCGATCAGGTCGACCGCGTCGCGGGTGGCGCGGCTCAGCCCGCCGAACTGCCCGCGGCTGGCCATGGAGCGGATGAAGACGCCGGGGTCGAGGGTGTGCTCCTGCATCCGGATGCGATCGCCGAGGATGGCGCCGCCGCTGAAGGCGCTCGAGGGATCGACGGCGATCACCCCGAGGTTCTTCCCCGCGGCGCGGTAACGCGCCACCAGGCGGTTGACCAGGGTGCTCTTGCCGGCGCCCGGCGGCCCCGTGATGCCGAGGACCGCGGCCTTGCCGGTGCGCGGGAAGAGCGTGCCGAGGATCGCCTCCCCTTCGGGGAGTCCGTCCTCGACCAGGGAGATGGCGCGCGCCAGTGCGAGCGGATCGCCGGCGGCCACCCTCCCGGCGAGGCCGGCGCTCACGCCGTCTGCTCTTGGGCGCGGCCGAGGATCTGGCGGGCGATGACCAGGCGCTGGATTTCGGAGGTGCCTTCGCCGATCGTCGTGAGTTTCGCGTCGCGGTAGGCGCGCTCGACCGGGTAATCCTTCACGTAGCCGTAGCCGCCGTGGATCTGCACGGCGCGGTCGGTGACCCGGAGCGCCGTCTCCGAGGCGTAGAGCTTCGCCATCGCCGACGCGGTGGTCACCGGGACGCCGGCCTGGCGCATCGTCGCCGCCTTCATGACCAGGAGCCGGGCGGCGTCGATCTCGACCGCCGAATCGGCGAGCATCCATTGCACCGCCTGGAACTGGCCGATCGACTTGCCGAACTGCTCGCGCCGGCGGGCATAGTCGGTCGCCTGCTCGAACGCCCCCTGCGCGATGCCGACCGCGAGAGAACCGATGCCGATGCGGCCGCCGTCGAGGATCCTGAGCGCGTCGACGAACCCCTCCCCCTCGCGGCCGAGGAGCTGGCCGGCCGGCACCCGGCAGTTGTCCATGATCACTTCGGCCGTGTCCGAGGCGCGGCAGCCCATCTTGTCTTCCTTGCGCCCGGAGCGGAATCCCGGCATGCCGCGTTCGAGGATGAAGGCCGAGATGCCGTGCTTCCCCTTCGCCCGGTCGGTGACCGCGAAGACCACCGCGGTGTCGCAGACCGATCCGTGGGTCGCGAAGGTCTTGCTGCCGTTCAGGATCCAGTGGTCGCCCTGTTTCACCGCCGTCGAGCGCGTGCCCGAGGCGTCGCTCCCGGCGGTCGGCTCGGTGAGACTCCAGGCGCCGATCTTCTCGCCGCGCGCGAGCGGCACGAGGAAGCGCTGCTTCTGATCTTCGCTGCCGGCGAGGAAGATGTGATTGCTGCAGAGCGAATTGTGCGCCGCGACCGAAAGCGCGATGGCGCCGTCGACGCGCGCGATCTCCTCGATGATGATGGCGTAGTCGGGATAGCTCAGGCCGGCGCCGCCGTACTCCGGCGGAAAGAACACCCCGAGGAGCCCCATCTCGCCGAGCTGCGCGAACAGATCGCGCGGGAACTCCTGGGCCGCATCCAGGGCGCGCGAACGGGGCGCGATTTCCTTCTCGGCGAAGTCGCGCACCGTGCGACGGGTGAGTTCCTGCTCCTCGGTGGGGCGGAAATCCACGCGGTCCTCCCGTCACCTCGACGAAACAGCGAATGGAAGGCGGATTCTATTGCACCCCCCGCCCTCGATCAAGCGCTCCGCCGGCTGCCCCCCGGCCACCGCTTCTCCAGCCCCCCTTCCCGGCGCCGATCCGGGGGGCCGCAGGAATCGGGCCCTGAGATTTTTAGATGACCTTGGTAACACTAGTATTTACCGTCTTTACGGCAGAGACATCGGCGCTGATAAAACTTGACATAGATACGCTCATGTTTTATATTGGCCATCGTCTTATAGAGCTTCCACGAAACCAGAAGGAGGAACCGAACATGCTCAGCATTTCCCGTTGGGAACCGTACCGCGACCTCTACACCCTGCAGCACCGCATCAACCGGATGTTCGGCGAGACCGGTCTCGCCTCGGGCCGTGATGCCGAAGGGTTCGGCGCCTGGCTTCCGCCGGTCGACGTCGTCGAGGAAGGCGACAACCTCGTCTTCCGCGCCGAGCTTCCGGGCGTGTCGAAGGACGACATCGAGGTGAAGGTCGAGAATGGCACTCTCAGCCTGCGCGGGGAGAAGCGCCAGGAGAAGGAGTCCACGACCGAGTCGGCGCATCGCGTCGAGCGGGTCTACGGCACCTTCCACCGATCCTTCACCCTGCCCTCCTCGGTCAACGCCGAGAAGATCCAGGCGCGCTACAAGGACGGCGTCCTGGAGCTGGTCCTGCCGAAGGCGGACGAGGCGAAGCCGCGGCGCATCTCCATCACCGAGGCGTAAGCAGGAGCGCGTCAGAGCGGTCGCCGGGCGCCCTGCCCCCCGCCGCTGACCCGAGAATCGAGGCGCCGGATCGCGAGGTCCGGCGCCTTTTCTCGTCTTCGGGCGCGATCAGGCGATCGCTTCGGCGAGGCGGTCGGCGGCGATCTCGATATCGGCCGGGCGCAGGTCGTAGTGGGTGAGGGCGCGCATCCGCTCGTCGTCGAGCGCCCCCATGAGCACACCCATGGCGCGCAGCCGTTCCGAAATCCCGGGGGCGGTTCTCCCCGGTTTCCTTATCTTGATGATGACGATGTTGGTCACGACCGCGGCGGGGTCGACCTCGTAGCCGTCGATG
>DATKFL010000522.1:0-2136 GCA_035511355.1 Dongiaceae bacterium | reverse complement strand
CGGCCGCGGCGGCTTCGATCCCCGCGGCGAGGGTCGGCGCGCGCCCCGCCACCGTGAGTCCGAGGCCGGCGCCGAGGAGGAGCGCGTCGCGGTGCGCCCCGCGCTCGCCGGAGAAGACCGCCTCGAGGCGACGCGCGTTGGTCGCGGCGTCGCCGCCGAGCAGCTCCTCCGGCCGGCAGCGCGGCAGACCGGCGTCGATCGGGTCGCGCACGCCGCGCCGCACGGAGCCCGGGGTCACCTCGAACAGCAGGAAGGGACCGACCGGGGTCGGCTCGTCCCACCCCGGCGCGCCGTGCACGACGTACGCCCGCTCGATCGGCAGCCCGGCCAGGGTCTCCGCCAGGATGAGCGCCGCGCCGGGCGATGCCGCGCCGATGACCCCGAAGGGCGGCGCCGCCGGATTGGCGAGCGGGCCGAGGAGGTTGAAGACGGTGCGCACGCCGAGGGCGCGGCGCACCGGTGCGAGCGCGGCGAGGGCCGGGTGGTAATGCGGCGCGAACAGGAAGGTGAATCCGCATGCCTCGAGGCAGCGTCCCGCCGCCTGCTCGTCGAGCGGCAGCGGCAGGCCGAGCGCTTCGAGGAGGTCGGCGCTCCCCGAACGGCTCGAGGCGGCGCGGTTGCCGTGCTTGACCACCGGGACGCCGGCGGCCGCCGCGACCAGCGCCGCGCCGGTCGAGAGGTTGAAGCTTCCGGAGCCGTCGCCGCCGGTGCCGACGATGTCGAGCGCCCCGATCCCGGCGGGGATCGCCGGTTTGCGCGCCGCGGCGCGCATGGCGAGCGCCAGGCCGCGGACTTCCGCGGCGCACTCGCCCCGCAGGCGCAACGCGGCGAGCGCCGCCGCCGCGGTCACCGCTTCCTCGAGCGCCGGCGGCGCGCCGGTCGCGGCCAGAAGCGCGAACAGCTCCGCCGCCTCGCTTTCGCCGAGCCGCTCGCCGTCGAGAAGCCGCGCCAGGAGAGTGGTCATGCGCGCCCCTCGCGCCGTGGCGCCGGCGCCGGCGGTTCGAGGTCGAGGAAGTTGCGCAGCAGCCGCTCCCCCTGCGGCGTCAGGATGCTCTCGGGATGGAACTGCACCCCTTCGGCCGGAAGCGTGCGGTGCCGCACGCCCATCACCTCCCCTTCGGAGGTGTAGGCCGACACCTGCAGCATCGCGGGCAATGATTCCGCCGCGACCGCCAGCGAGTGATAGCGCCCGGCGGGGAAGGGGTTGGGCAGCCCTTCGTAGAGGGTCGCGCCATCGTGGTAGATGCTCGAGGTCTTGCCGTGCACCGGCGTCCGGGCCCGCACCACCGCGCCGCCGAGGATCGCGGCGAGCGCCTGGTGCCCGAGACAGACGCCCAGCACCGGCATCCGGGTCATGAGCCGCGACAGGATCGCCGGCATCGCGCCGGCCCGCTCCGGTCGCCCGGGGCCGGGAGAGATCACCAGGTGAGTCGCGTCGGTCGCCGCGGCCTCTTCGACGGTGATCGCGTCATTCGTCCGCACGGTCACGGCGGCGCCGAGGATGCCGAGCGCCTGCACCAGGTTCCAGGTGAACGAGTCGTGGTTGTCGATCAAGAGGATCCGCGGCGTCGCGATCGTCCTCATAACCCCTCCGCCGCGAGACCGAGCGCCGCCTCGAGCGTCCCCGCCTTGGCGCGCACCTCGTCGTGCTCGCGCGCCGCCACGCTGTCGGCGACGATGCCGGCTCCCGCCTGGTAGGCGTAACGCCCGCCTTCGAAGACCAGGGTCCGGATGGCGATCGCCTGGTCCATCGAACCGCCATGTCCGAAGTAGCCGACCGTGCCGGCGTACAACCCGCGCCCGCACGGCTCGATGGCATCGATCAACTCGAGCGCGCGCCGCTTCGGCGCCCCCGAGACGGTGCCGGCGGGGAACGACGATGCGAAGAGATCGAACGCGTCGGCGCCCGGCGCGAGCACCCCTTCGACGCCGCTCACCAGGTGCATGACGTGGCTGTAGCGCTCGACGGCGCGGTACGGGTCGACGCGGACGCTGCCGGTCACCGCGACCCGCCCGAGGTCGTTGCGCGCCAGGTCGACCAGCATCACGTGCTCGGCCCGCTCCTTCGGATCGGCGGCGAGCGCGCTCGCGAGCCCCGCGTCCTCCTCCGGCGTGCTTCCGCGCGGGGCGGTCCCC
>DATKFL010000521.1:0-2153 GCA_035511355.1 Dongiaceae bacterium | reverse complement strand
TTCGGCGTTCAACCAGGGCTCGTTCCGGTCGACGCCGAAGGGGGGCGGCGGCCTCAAGACCTTCACGCTGCCCCCGGCGCCGCCCGACAGCCTGGACGGCACGCTGGCCGCCGCGGGGATTCCGGCGTTCGCGCTCGACCTGCGCACGGCGCCGCCGTGGTTCAGCAGGCCGCGCGCATCGCGGCAGCTCGGCGCGATCTACAACGAGAAACTGCCCGACAACTACCTGGCGGAGTTCAAGGCGCCGAAGGCGTACGACGCGGTCCTGTTCATCGACACGACCACGGCCGCCCGGGCGAATCCGGGAAATTAGAGGGAGCGCCGATGAAGAAAAACGACGCGGGACCGGCAGCGTGCGCCGTCTGCGGCAAGGAGTGCCCGGCACGCGACCTGGTCCTCGGGGAGGCGTTGCGGCCGCAGATTGCCGACCTGGTCCGGTCGGCGCATCCCGGCTGGTCACACACCGACCGGATCTGCCGCGCCGACGTCGGCAGGTTCAGGATGGAGTACGTGCAGTCGATACTGAAGAGCGAGAAGGGCGAATTGTCATCGCTCGAGCGCGAGGTCCTCGAGAGCATCCAGAACCACGAGCTGATCTCGGAATACGTGGACATCGGGGTCGAGAAGGAGCGGACGTTCGGCGAGCGCGTGTCCGACAAGGTCGCCTCGTTCGGCGGCTCGTGGGCTTTCCTGATTTCCTTCGGGGTCTTCATGCTGCTCTGGATCCTGGCGAACTCGCTGGTGCTCTTCTGGCGGCCGGTCGACCCGTATCCGTACATCCTGCTCAACCTGATGCTCTCGTGCCTGGCGGCGATCCAGGCGCCGATCATCATGATGAGCCAGAACCGCCAGGAGGCGAAGGACCGCCTGCGATCGGAGCACGACTACAAGGTCAACCTGAAGGCCGAACTCGAAATCCGGCACCTGCACGAGAAGATCGATCACCTCTTGTCGCACCAGTGGGAGAGACTGGTGCAGATCCAGGAGATCCAATTGGAACTGCTCACCGAAATCCGCTCTAAGTGATGCGCCACGGCGTCGCCGCCGGGCTCGCCCTGGCGAGCGGGATCCTCGCCTTCGCGGCGGTCATGGGCCTCACCGGCTCGATCGCCGCGGCGGCGCTGGTCGCGCTCGTCAAGGTGGCCGCGGTCGTCTGGTGGGTGGAGAAGCGCGGCGCGGTCGCGATCGATCCGGGCGCCGCGCCGCGCTGGGCGGCGATCGTCTCGGGCGTCGCGGCGGTCGCGGCGCTCGCCCAGCTGGCCCGGCTCGCGGTCTTCATGATCGACCCGGCGCAGACCGCCTTCTCGTTCGCGCCCTCGAGCGAGTGGGAACGACAGCACTCCTGTCTATCGGCCTACCACGTGGCCGCCGAGGCGTCGACCGGGCCGACCAGCATCTACGACAACGCGCTCTACTCGCTCCCCGACGACGACCCGGCGGCGCCGCGCAAGGCGCGCATGCTGGGATCGTTCAAGATCGACGTCTTCGAGTATCCGCCGCCCTTTCTCCTCCTGCCGCGGGCGCTGCAGCTCGTGACCCCGGAGTTTCTCGATCTGCGGGCGCTCTGGTTCGCCCTGTCGGGCGGCATGCTGCTCCTCGGTCTCGTGCTGGTGGCGCGCCGGCTCGGTCCGGCGGCGGGGACCCGGGCGCTTCTCCTGGCGCCGTTCGTCTGGCTGGCAGTCACCACGATGAGCACGCTCCAGAAGGGGAACGTGCAGGTGATCATCGTCGTCCTGGCGATGCTGGGGATGCTCCTCTTCGAGAAGCGTCGGGACGCCGCGGGAGGCGCCCTGCTCGCGTTCGCGATCGCGAGCAAGATCTACCCGGGGCTCCTGGTCGTCTGGCTCCTGGCGCGGCGGCAGTGGCGGGCGGTCGCCTGGACCGCCGCATGGGGTGTGGGGTATTGCCTCCTGACGCTTCTGGCGTTCGGGGCGGCCCCCTTCGCTTCGTTCCTCGATCATCTGCCGCGGCTCCTGAGCGGCGAATCGTTCCCGGCCTTCCGCAATCCGACCGCCATGGCGATCAACCTCTCGATCCCGGGGCTCCTGTTCAAGGCGGAGCTGTTCGGGGCGCCGCGGCCGACGTTCGACCAGGCGAAGATGGTCGGTTCCGCCTGGATGGTCGTCGCGGTGGCGGTGACCCTGTTCGGGGCG
>DATKFL010000520.1:0-9301 GCA_035511355.1 Dongiaceae bacterium | reverse complement strand
GCCGGCGGCGGCGGATCCCAGGCGTACAGGCGCAGGTCCCAGGTCCGCCCGACGAGCAGCGCCACGAGCGGCGTCATCGGGAGAAGGTACACGCCGCGCTTCTCCGCGGACAGGGCGAACAGCGTCAGGTCGGCGAGGAGGAGCGCATAGAGGAAGATCGAACGTCGGTCGCGCCCCCGCACCGGGCCGGGCCAGGTCTCCGCGATCGCCGCCGGCAGGATCGCCACCCAGGGGAGGAGCGCCAGCGGCAGCATCGTCAGGAGGTGCGACGTCGGATGGGCGTGATGCAGCCCCTCGCCCACCCGGCCGGCGAAGCGGCCCAGAATCGAGCCGAGGGGGAAGCGGGATCCAGTCTCGGTCGACCAGGCCGCCATCCAGACCGCCGCCGGCACGAGCATCATCGGAATACCCGAAGCGGGGCGCAGCCGTCCCAGGAGCCCGGAATCGCGCGCCGCCACGGCATAGGCCAGCACGCCGGCGAGCGGCAGCAGTGCCACCGGCCCCTTGGTCAGGATCCCGAGCCCGAGAGCCCCCCAGAAGATCACCGTCCAGCGCGCCTCACCCTCGACCGCCCCCTTCCAGGCAGCAAGCGCCGCGATCGTCAGCAGGAGTCCGAGCAGCATGTCCGGACGCGCCCAGCGAGATTCGATGAGGAAGTCCTCGGTGGTCACCAGAACGAGCGCGGCGAGGAGTCCCGCGCGCCGGCCCCACAACGCCCGGCCGAACAGGAAGACAGTGACCGCGAGGAGGACCGCCGCCAGGTTTGCCGGAAGCCGCACGCTCGCGGCGTCGACCCGCCCCGCGGCCCGGGATGCCGCCGCCGCCAGCCAGTAATAAAGAGGGGGCTTTTCGAGCCACGCCCGTCCGTCCAGGGTCGGCGCGGCCCAGGCGCCGCCGGCGGCGAGGTCGCGGGTGACCAGCGCGGTGCGCGGCTCGTCGGGGTCCCACAGATCGCGCGCGCCGAGACCCGGAACCAGGAGGACGAGCGCCGCCAGCACGACACAGAGGAGCGACGCCCGATCCGATCCGGCGACGCGGGAGGACAGGCTCAACGGAGCGAGACGCGGGCGTCCGGGGGGTCGTCGCGGAACTGTAGGTTGTGCAGGCGCGCGTAGGCACCGCCGCGGGTGAGAAGGTCGACGTGGGTGCCGCTCTCGATGATCCGCCCGCGGTCGAGCACCAGGATCTGGTCGGCGCGCCGCACCGTCGACAGACGGTGCGCGATCACGAAGACGGTGCGTCCCTCCATGAGGTTGTCGAGCGCCGCCTGCACCTCGCGCTCCGACTCGGAGTCGAGCGACGACGTCGCCTCGTCGAGGATCAGGATCGGCGCGTTCCGGAGGAGCGCGCGCGCGATCGAGAGTCGCTGCCGCTGCCCCTGCGACAACCGGTGCCCCGCCTCGCCCAGCGGCGTCTCGTAACCCTTCGACAGCGCCTCGATGAACTCGTGCGCGTGCGCCGCGTGCGCCGCCGCGACCACGTCCGCCACGGGGGTCTCCGGCCGCCCGTAGGCGATGTTGTTCCGCACGGTGTCGTCGAACAGGATGATCTCCTGCGTGACCAGCCCGATCTGGGCGCGCAGCGAGGCGAGCGACACGTCGCGCACGTCGCGTCCGTCGATCAGGAGCGCTCCCGCGGTGACGTCGTAGAACCGCGGCAGGAGGTTCACGAGAGTCGACTTGCCGGCACCGCTCGACCCGACGATCGCCACGACCCGCCCGCTCGGCACGACCAGGTCGACGCGGTCGAGAACCGGCGCCTTGCCGTAGGCGAACGACACGCCGCGGAACTCGATGCGCTCGCGGAACGGCGGCATCGGGACGGCCCCCGGGCGATCGAGCACCAGCCGCGGCAGGTCGATGATCTCGAACACCCGGCGCGTGGCCGCCAGTCCCTGCTGGAGATCGTTGTTGATCTTCACCAGGTTGCGGATCGACGCGAAGATCAGGAACAGCGCCGCGACGAAGGTGACGAACTCCCCCGCGGTCAGCTTGCCGGAGGAGATCCGGTGCGCCGCGTAGGCGAACAGCACCGCCGCCCCCAGGGCCGCGACCATCTCCATCACCGGCGGCATGATCGAGACCAGCCGCGCGGCCTTCTTCTCGGAGCGCTGCGCCCGGTCGAGCGCGCCGGTGAAGCGGTCGATCTCGTACTGCTCCTGGCCGAACGCCTGCACGATGCGGGTGCCGGCGATACCCTCCTTCATGACCAGGGTGGCGTCGCCCATGCGCTGCATGCTGCCGCGGCTGGCGTCCCGCAGCCGCCGCCCGAGCCGCGCCACCGGGTAGACGATGATCGGCAGCAGGATGAGACAGAACCCGGCGAGCCGCCAGTTCAAGGTGAACAGCCAGATCGCCTGCCCGATCGCGGTCATGCCGAGCCGCAGCACATCGGCGAGGTCGCCCGACACCATGCGCTGCAGGCGGCCGACGTCACCCAGGATGCGCGACAGGAGGTGCCCGGTGGAGTTCTCGCTGAAGAAGGCGAGCGACTGCCGCTGCACCCGGGTGTAGAGATCGATGCGCAGGTCGCGCACCACCTGGAGCCCGGTCCAGCGGGTCAGGTAGGTGGTGAGATAGACGAACACTCCCTTGAAGGCGAAGATCGTCACCATCAGGATCGCCACCAGGAGGGCGGTGCCGCGCGTGCCGTCGTGCAGGCGTCCGAAGGCGCGTCCGAGCGCCGGCCAGACCTGGGAGATGCTGCCGACGGTCGCGCGCGCCTGATCGATGAGGTGGAACTTGCCCTGGGTGGCGATCGGCTCGGTTGCCGCGACCGGGAGGACCTCGTCGACGATCGGCTGGATCAGCCCGAACAGGGCGACGTAGCAGATCGAGACCAGGAGCGCGGACGCACCCGCGGCGGCCAACCGTCGCCAGTAGGGGCGGACGTAGGCGACCAGCCGCAGCAGGTCGTTCATGTCACACCTCTAGCGTTGCGGGATCTCGAGGGCGCTGAAGAAGTAGGAGGTCTCGAACGCGGCCGTCGCCGGCGCGTCGGAGCCGTGCACGATGTTGTCCTCGATCGATCCCGCGAAGTCCTTGCGGATGGTGCCGGCCTCCGCCTTCGCCGGGTCGGTGGCCCCCATGATGCGGCGCACCTTGGCGATGGCGTCCTCCCCCTCGACGATCATCGGCACGATCGGGCCCGAGGTCATGAACGTCACGAGCGAGCCGAAGAAGGGGCGCTCGCGATGCACGTGATAGAAGCCCGAGGCGCCGGCGGCGTCGAGACGCGTCATCTTGAGCGCCACGATCCGGAGCCCTTCGCGCTCGAAGCGGCGGATGACTTCCCCCACGACGTTCTTGCGGACGCCGTCGGGCTTGACGATCGACAAGGTCCTTTCGAGCATGATGCGTCACACCTCCGGCCGCGGCGACGCGCGGCTATCCGAGAACCCGCTGCATCGTCTCGCCGATCTCGGCGGGCGTCTTGAGGACCGTCATGCCGGCGCCCTTGAGCGCCGTCATCTTCTCCGCCGCGGTCCCCTTCCCGCCGGCGATGATCGCGCCGGCGTGCCCCATGCGGCGGCCGGGCGGCGCGGTCTGGCCCGCGATGAAGGCGACGATCGGCTTCTTCAGTTCGCGGGCGGCCCAGGCCGCGGCTTCCTCCTCCGCGCTGCCGCCGATCTCGCCGATCAGCACGATCGCCCGGGTTTCCGCGTCGTCCTTGAACAGCGCCAGCGCGTCGAGGAAGCTGGTGCCGATGATCGGGTCCCCGCCGATGCCGATGCAGGTGGACTGCCCGATCCCGCGCCTGGTCAGCTGCCCCACCGCCTCGTAGGTCAGGGTGCCGCTCCTCGACACGACGCCGACCGGTCCCGGCTTGTGGATGTACCCCGGCATGATCCCGACCTTGCACTTGCCCGGCGAGATGATGCCGGGACAATTCGGCCCGATGAGACGCGTGCGGGTCCTGGCGAGAAACGGCCGGACCCGCACCATGTCAGCCGCCGGGATCCCTTCGGTGATGCAGACCGCCAGGCGCACGCCGGCGTCGGCGGCCTCCAGGATCGCGTCGGCCGCAGCGGGCGGCGGCACGAAGATGAGCGACACGTCGGCACCGGTCTTCGCGACCGCCTCGCGCACGGTGTTGAACACCGGGAATCCTTCGTGGGTCGTGCCGCCGCGTCCGGGGGTGACCCCGGCGACGACCTGGGTGCCGTACTCGCGGCACTGCTTGGCGTGGAAGGTTCCCTCGCGCCCGGTCAACCCCTGGACCAGGACGCGGCTCTTCTCGTCGACCAGGATGCTCATCGCGCGCCCCCCGCGAGCGCCACGACCCGCTGCGCCGCGTCGAGCATGTCGGTCGCCAGCGTGAAGCCGAGACCCGCCTCGGCGATCAGCCGCCGTCCCTCCTCGACGTTCGTCCCCTCGAGGCGGACCACCACCGGCACCTTCACGCCGACCTGCTGCACCGCCTCGATGACGCCGCGCGCCAGCACGTCGACCCGGAGGATGCCGCCGAAGATGTTGATCAGCACCGCCTTCACGCTGGGGTCGGCGACCAGGATGCGGAAGGCGGCGGCCACCTGCGAGGCGTTGGCGCCGCCGCCGACGTCGAGGAAGTTGGCCGGCGCGCCGCCGACATGCTTGATGATGTCCATCGTCGCCATCGCGAGACCGGCGCCGTTCACCATGCAGGCGATGCTGCCGTCGAGCTTGATGTAGTTGAGCGAGTGCGCCGACGCCTCGACCTCGAGCGGGTCCTCTTCGTCCGGATCGCGCAGTTCGCGGATTTCCGGGTGCCGGAAGAGGGCGTTGTCGTCGAAGGTCATCTTGGCGTCGAGCGCCAGGAGCGCGCCGCCGTCCGCGGTCACCACGAGCGGGTTGATCTCGACGAGCGACGCGTCGGTCGCTTCGTAGAGTCGCGCCAGGCCGGCCATGAGCGCCGTGCCGCGGCCGACCAGATCCCCTTCGAGGCCGAGGGCGTACGCCAGCGCGCGCGCCTGGTACGGGCGGAGACCGACGAGCGGGTCGATCGCCTCGATGGTGATCGCCTTCGGGTCGCGCGCGGCGACCTCCTCGATTTCCATCCCGCCCTCGGCGCAGGCCATCACGACCGGCAGGCCGCGCGCGCGGTCGAGGGTCATGCCGAGGTAGAGCTCCTTCTTGATGGCGAGCGTCTCCTCGACGAGGAGGCGGCGCACCTTCTTCCCCTGCGCGCCGGTCTGCGGGGTGACCAGGGTCATGCCGATGATCTTCGCCGCGAGCAGTTCGGCCTCGGCGGCGTCGGCGGCGACCTTGATGCCGCCGCCCTTGCCGCGGCCGCCCGCGTGCACCTGCGCCTTCAGGACCACCTTGGTGGCCAGCCGCGTGGCGACCGCGGCGGCCTCGCGCGGGCTGAAGGCGACGTCCCCCTTCGGCACTTCGACGCCGTAACGCTTGAGGATCTGCTTCGCCTGGTATTCGTGGATCTTCAAGGCCCCTCCGGCGGAAACGGATTCTATAGCATCACGGTCGAAATGCTGTCAAACCTCTGTTTTGACAGCATTTCGGGGCTGTGCGAGAATCCGGTGCCTCGTGAACGCACCCCCGGTCCGCATCCGATCCGCCGCCCTCGCTCTCGCGATTCCGTGTCTCCTGTCGGCAGCCCAGGCGCCCACCCCGGCGCCCGCCAGGCCCCCGGCGGCGGCGCCCGTCAACGAGACCGCGGCGCCGGCGCCCGCCGGTCTGGCGGCGCGTCTGGCGCCGCTTGCCGCGTCGCCGGTCTTCCACCCGGCCGAGACCGGCATCGCGATCCTGTCGCTCCCGGATCAGCGGATGGTCTTCGAACGCAACGCCACCCGCCCGCTGAAGCCGGCGTCGACGCAGAAGATCCTGACCACCTCGGCAGCGCTCGCGCTCCTGCGCCCCGAATTCATGCACGAGACCCGTCTCTGGGCGGACGGCGCCATCGACGCGGGGGGGACGCTGGCGGGCAACCTCTACATCGAAGGGCGCGGTGCGCCGGATCTCGTCGGCGAGATGTGGTGGGTCATGGCGCGCCGCCTCGCCGATCTCGGATTGCGGAAGGTCGAGGGCAAATTGGTGGCCGACGACACCTGGTTCGACGCCGTGCGCCGCCCCGGCGGCTGGCCGGCGCCGACCGCCGACTCCTGGTACAACGCCCCGATCGGGGCGCTGTCGTGCAACTTCAACGTCGTGACCGTCCGGCTCGAGCCGTCGCCGCTCCTCGGCGGGCGGCCCGATCTCAGCCTCGAGCCTTCGGCGTCGTATTTCCAGGTCCTGAACCGCGCGAAGACCGCCACCGGCGGGACCGACCTGCGCGTCGATCGATCGTACGCCGACGGCCGCAACCTCCTCGTCGTCGACGGGGTCATCCGCCGCGGCGGCGGCGAGGTGGTGGTGCACCGCGCGGTCGAAGAGCCGGCGCTCTACGCGCTGAGCACCTTCCGCGAGATCGCCCGCGCGGTCGGCATCGAGATCGGCGGCCGCAACGAGACCGGCGTCGTCCCGTCCGGCGCGCGCCTCCTCTACCGCCATGAGTCGCGCCCGCTCGGGGCGCTGGTGCGCGACATGAACAAGAACAGCAGCAACTTCATGGCCGAAATGCTCGTGAAGACGCTCGGCGCGCAGTTCGTCGAGGTCCCCGGGACGACCGCGTCGGGTCTGTCGATGGTGCGCACCTGGCTCCAGGGGCTCGGGGTCGATCTGACCGGCGTGATCCTCGCCGACGGGTCGGGTCTCTCGGACGACAACCGCGTTCCGGCGGGGCTCCTGGCCTCGGTGCTGGCGCGCGCGGCCGCCGATTTCGAGATCGGACCGGAGGTCGAGGGGTCGCTGCCGATCGGCGGCGCCGACGGGACGCTCGCCGATCGCTTCGCCGCCGACGAGGCGCGCCGCCGGGTGCGGGCCAAGACCGGCCGCATCGCCGGGGCGCTGTCGCTCGCCGGCTACGCGGTGAACCGCGACGGCCACTCCTTCGCCTTCGCGGTGGTCGCCAACCAGCCCCGCGGCACGCTCGACGCCGTGCACCAGTCGATCGACCGCCTGATCGCCGAAGTGGTCGGCTCGACCGACGCCGACCTCGCGCCGCCGCAGGCGGCGCGTCGCTGAACTCCGCCTTCGCGACTCCCTACAGCGGCAGCGACTGCACCAGCTCCCGCACCGCGGCGGCGGAGCGGTCGAGCGCGGCCTTCTCCTCGGGCGCGAGTCGGATCTCGATCACCTTCTCGAGGCCGCCCGCGCCGAGCTGCGCCGGCACCCCGAGGAAGAGATCGCGATAGCCGTACTCCCCCTGGAGGTACGCCGCGCACGGCAGGATGCGATGCTGGTCGAGCAGGATCGCCTCGACCATCTGCACCACCGAAGAGGCCGGCGCGTAGTAGGCGCTGCCGCTCTTGAGGAGGTTGACCACTTCGATGCCCCCGTCGCGGGTGCGCTGCACGATGGCGTCGATGGTCTCCTTCGGCAGCAGCTCGGTGATCGGGATCCCCGCGACCGTCGAGTAGCGCGGCAGCGGCACCATGGTGTCGCCGTGCCCGCCGAGCACGAAGGCGTGGGTGTTCTCGATCGACACCCCCAGCGCCTCGGCGATGAAGAAGCGCATGCGCGCCGAGTCCAGCACCCCCGCCATCCCGAGGACGCGCTGGCGCGGGAAGCCGCTCACCTTGAGGGCGGTGTGCGCCATGGCGTCGAGCGGGTTGCTCACCACGATCAGGACGGCCTCGGGGCTCCGGCGCGCGACTTCCTCGGTCACCGACTTCACGATGGCGAAGTTCTTCTGCAGCAGATCGTCGCGCGTCATGCCGGGCTTGCGCGGCAGGCCGGAGGTGATGACGACGACGTCGGAGTGCGCCGTGGCGTCGTAGCCGTTGGTGCCGGTCAGGTGCATGTCGAACCCGTCGACCGGCCCCGCTTCGTTCAGGTCGAGCGCCTTCCCCTGCGGCAGCCCCTCGACGATGTCCACCATGACCACGTCGGCCAGCCGGCGCATCGCGATCCGCTCCGCCGCCGAGGCGCCGACGTTGCCGGCGCCGATGATCGAGACCTTCCTGCGCATGCGTTCTCCTTTCAGCTCCGTGCCCTGAGACGTTGAATGACGCCGTCGGCGAACTCGGAACAGCGGACCACCTCGGCGTTCTCCATCTGCCGCGCCAGGTCGTAGGTAACGCGGCGCGACTGCAGCGCGCCCCGGACGCCGCGCACGATGGTCTCGGCCGCCTCCGGCCACCCGAGGTGCTCGAACATCATCGCCCCCGACAGGATGAGCGAGGAGGGATTGACCTTGTCCTGCCCGGCGTAGGCGGGCGCCGTGCCGTGGGTCGCCTCGAAGACCGCGAGGAAGTCACCGAGATTGCCGCCCGGCGCCAGCCCCGGCCCGCCCGCGAGACCGGCGGCGGCGTCCGACAGGTAGTCGCCGTTCAGGTTGGTGGTCGCGATCACCGCGTAATCCTCCGGGTGCGTCAGGATCTGCAGGAACATGCTGTCGGCGATCCGGTCCTTGATCACGACCTTCCCCGCCGGCGCGCCACCGGCCGCGTGCGCCTCCTCCTCGGTGAGGGTGCTGGCGGCAAACTCCTCCTTGGCCACCTGGTAGCCCCATTCGCGGAACGCCCCCTCCGTGTACTTCATGATGTTCCCCTTGTGCACGAGGGTGACGCTCGGCCGCTTGTGCTCGAGGGCATGCCGGATCGCCTTGCGCACGAGGCGGCGACAGGCCGACTGGGTCATCGTCTTGATCCCGATCGCCGTCTCCGACGAGAGGTTGCACTCCATCTCCTGGTTGAGGAACTGCACCACGCGGCGGCACTTCTCGCTCCCGGCGCGCCACTCGAGCCCGGCATAGACGTCCTCGGTGTTCTCGCGGAAGATGGTCAGGTCGACGAGGTCGGGGCGGCGCATCGGCGACGGCACGCCTTCGAACCAGCGGATCGGCCGGACACAGGCGTAAAGCCCCAGCTCGCGCCGGAGCGTCACGTTGAGGCTCCGGAAGCCGGCCCCGATGGGCGTCGTCAGCGGCCCCTTGATGGCGACGCGGTAGGTGCGCACCGCCTCGAGCGTGTCCTGGGGGAGCCACTCGCCGTACCGATCACGCGCCTTGCCGCCGGCGTAGATCTCGAACCAGCAGACCCGGCGCCGGCCGCCGTAGGCATGCGCCACCGCCGCGTCGAAGACGCGCACCGCCGCCGCCCAGATGTCCGGCCCGATGCCGTCCCCTTCGATGAAGGGAATGATCGGATCCCCCGGCACGCGGAGCGCGCCGTCGGCGATCTCGATGGCCCGTCCTTCGATGGGAAGATTGAGTTTTTCGAACTTCACACCGGTCCCTCAGGCGGCAGTGGTTTCCTTGGCCAGCC
>DATKFL010000519.1:0-4196 GCA_035511355.1 Dongiaceae bacterium | reverse complement strand
GCCGACATGCCCCATCACCGGGATCTCGGCCTCGACCAGCGCCCGCACCAGCGCCGCGCGTCGCCGCCCGCCTTCGATCTTCACCGCGGCGGCGCCGGCCTCCTTTAGGAAGCGCCCGGCGTTCCTGATCGCGTCGCGTTTCCCGGTGTGGTACGACAGGTACGGCATGTCGGCGACGACCAGCGCGCGCTTCGTGCCGCGCACGACGGCCTTGGTGTGGTGCAGCATTTCCTCCATCGTCACCGGGAGGGTGCTGTCGTAGCCGAGGACGTTGTTGCCGAGCGAGTCGCCGACGAGGATCACGTCGACCCCCGCGGCGTCGAGCAGCCGCGCGCCGGGATGGTCGTACGCGGTCAGCATCACGAGACGCCGGACGCCCTTGGCGGCGCGGATGTCGGGAACGGTGACGGGACGGACGGACGGGATCGGGGAATCCATCGCAACCTCCTTCTCCCCGCCGTTGCCGGTCGAGGGACGGGTTGGACTTCGTTGTTTCAGTCGACCGGTGCGACGCGCCTTACGGTTTCACCCATCCCGGTCCTTTGGATCCGAGTGGGATGTAGTACTGCACGCCCCGCTGCATCGACTGGACCTGCTTCAGCACCTCTTCGAGATCCTCCCGGCTCTTCACGAAATCGATGTCCGACGTGTCGATGACCAGGAGAGGCGTCCGATTGTAATGGAAGAAGAAGTAGTTGTAGGCCCGGTTCAGCTCGGCCACGTACTTCTCCGACAGCTCCTTCTCGTAGTCGCGCTGGCGGCGGCGGATGCGCTCCATCAGCACCTCCTCGCGCGCCTGCAGGTAAATCACCAGGTCCGGGTGCGGCACCTGCTCCTCGAGCACCCCGTAGATCTTCTCGTACAACATCAGCTCGGAGTCGTTCAGATTCAAGTAGGCGAAGATCTTGTCCTTGGCGAAGACGTAATCGCACACCATCGCCTGGGTGAACAGGTTCCCCTGCACCAGCTCCTGCTGCTGCCGGAAGCGGTTCAGGAGGAAGAAGAGCTGCGTCTGGAACGCCGCCCCCGCCTTGTCGTTGTAGAAGTCGTTCAGGAACGGGTTGTCGGTCGGCTCGAGGACCTTGCGAGCCTCGAGCCGCTCGGCGAGGAAGTCGACCAGACTGGTCTTGCCGACCCCGATGGGCCCTTCCACCGCGATGATCTTGAAGTGCATCGGCTCCTGCCAGGGTGGGGCCGGATTATAGACAGCGGGTGGCCGGCGGCGCAATCGCGGCGGCGGACGCCCGGGCGCGGGGGTCGACGCCGCGGCGCGGGGGCCGGCGGGGCGGCGGGAGCCCCCGGGGCTCAGAACGCGATCTGGAACCCGACCTGGAAGCGCCGGCCGAACTGGCGCGTGGCGTCCAGCTGCAGGGGACCGGAGAAGGCCGCGCCGGCGCCCGGGTCGAAGCCGGCGGCGCGGCTTGGGTCGACGCTGTAGATCCTCAGGTCGTCGGTGTTGAGCAGGTCGAACACTTCGAGAAAGACCGCGCCGGCGTTCCGGCCGATGACGAAGTTCTTGCTGGTGCGCACGTTGAGGTCGAGCACCGAGCCGTTGCGATGGGCGTTGCGCGGCTCTCCCGCGAAGACCACCGTGTCCCCGTCGGCCACCGTCCGACCGAAGCGGGTGCGGTACTGCTGATACCCGGTGTTGTCGAGCGCGAAGAAGCGCGACACCACCGAGTACGGCAGCCCGCTCGACCAGGTCGCGGCCATCCCGAGCGTCCAGTCCCGGGGCAGGTAGGTGATCCCGTTCACCTTCACCACGTGCCGCTGGTCGAAGTCGAGGTACCCCGACTCGCTCTCGACCGTCGAGGGGTCGTTGCCGAGGCGGGACTGGAAGTCCTCGGCGTCCCCCTGGGCGCGGGAGTAGGCGTACGACGCCTGCATCTGCCAGCGCCGCGACATGCGCTTCCGGAGCTCGACCTCGATGGCGTGATAGCGCGCGCTGTTGTAGTTCCCGACCCGCAGGATCTCGTTGAAGAACGGATTGTTGATGAACAGGTCGGGTTTCCCGTCCGCCGCCCGCTCGGTGTCGGGCGCCCCGCCGGGCGTCTCGCTGGGGGTGACCACGAGCGCCCCGTAGAGGTCGAGCGGCCGGCCGGTGGCCGGGTCGATGCGGATCTGATGATTCAGGTCGATGTCCTGCAGCTGATCGCGGTAGCGGCGGTCGATGTAGCGCACCGCGAGGGCCGTCTCGGGGGCGAGTTCGCGCTCGAAGCCGACGGTCATCTCGTCGCAGAAGGGCGTCTGCATCCCGCGGTCGACCTGGGTGACCGACGGCGGGGCGACCGACAGGGCGGTGCCGATGTGGTGATCCGGCGTCACCGTCTGGGTCACGGCGCCGCTCCGATCGTAGATGTAGTAGCGCAGCGCCCGCTCGATCCCCTGCTCCCCCGAGACCGAGCTCAGGAACAGCTTGTCGTAGTAGCGACCCCAGGTGGCGTAGGTCTTCGTGCGTCCGTCGCTCCAGGGATCCCAGGAGACCGACAGGCGCGGCGCCAGGTTGTTGTTGGTGATCGCGAACGACTCGGGCGCCTGCACCGGAACGCCCGCGGCCCGAAGCGCCGCCGGATCGATGCTCGCGCTCCCGAACACCTCCGGGAACTGCGCCGCGAGGTCCCCCGACTGGAACGCGACGCTCGCGTGGCTGATGGTCCGGGACTTGAGGAGGGCCGCGGTGAGCGGGTCGGTGACGTTGGCCTTCAGCCAGGCCCGCGACTGATCGCCGCCGACGAGCGGGTCGTCCGGTATCCCGAGGTTGTCCAGGCCGTCGCCGTTCCCCGAGAGCAGGTCGTCAACGCCGGCCTGCCGGCCCGCCAGCGCCGACAGGCGGTTGAAGTGCGCCTGCTCGGCCGCCGGATCGAAGAAGGTGTATCCGTCGCTCGTGGCGATTTCACGATCGAAGCGCAGACCGAGACCGATCGCCAGGTTCGGAAGCGGCCGGTAGAGATCCTGCGCGTAGATGCCAGCCGAGGTGCCGCCGGCCTCCTCGGTCGCGGTCCGGCTGACGGGCAGGGCGACGCTGATCCGCCCGTCCTGCGGGTCGACGCAGGTCGTGTCGTACGGATTGCAGGTGTAGTGGTGCGTCGGATCCAGCACCTGGTCGAGGATGGTGCCGATGTAGTAGCCCGGGTCCGCGAGCCCGACGATGTCCCGGGCGAGGGTGTCGCGGCGGAACGACTCGCGTTCGAGCAGGATGCCGGTCTTCATGTCGTGCGTGCCGCGCGCCGTCGTGAAGATCGACAGGTCCTGGCGCAGGCTCGCGCGGCTCCGGTCGTCGTCGTAGCTGCGGTAGAACGGACCGGAGACGATGCCGGTCAGAAGGTCGATGGTGTAGTCGCGATCGGCCGGGATCGGGGTCAGCCGCCCGAACGGGTAGGTGTCCTTGGGGCGCGGCCAGTCGTCGAGCCTGCCGTTGCGGTTGCGGTCCTCGGTCCCGGGATCCAGGCGGCCGTCGGCGTCGCGATCCTCGTTCGGATCGAGGATGCCGTTGTGGTTCCGATCCTCGGGCAGGTTGTCGAGGGTCCCGTCGCAGTCGACGTCTTCGCGTCCCGCGCCCTCGCAGAGACCGGGCGGCGTCAGCCGGCGGTCGTGGTCGAGATCCTCGTCGACGATGGACGGGGGGGTGCCGCATTCGAACACCCCCTTGCGGCCCCGGATCGGCGTGCAGCTCACCTCGTCGTAGTCCAGCACCCCGTTCTGATGGAAGAAGTCCTCGAAGACGTCGAAGGCTCCGTCACCGTCCCAGTCCTCGCCCGGGTCGCGCTCGGTCGCATCGGAGAAGCCGTCGCTGTTGCGATCGATCGACAGGACCCCGTTGCCGTTGGTGTCCGGGCCGAGGTTCGGATCGATGTGCGGGGTCCCGTCGAACCACGACAGCGTCGTTTCGAGCGCCACCGCCGGGCTCAGCACCCCGGTCGCCCGCGCCGTCGCCACGAGGCCCCCCTGGGTCAGGGTGAAGCCGGTCTCCTCGAGAGTCACGCTGTTCAGTCCCTGGTTGGTGAACTCCTGCGGGTCGTGGTTCACCGACAGCGCCAGGCGCCAGGAGGGCGACACCTCCCAGGTCGCCTTGGCGAACTGCCGCCACTCCTTCTCGCCGGTCACGAACGCGGTCGACAGCGCGTTCACCGGGGTCTCCTTCGAGATGTACTCGAGCGCCACGAAGTACCAGGCGCGGTCCTTCGCGATCGGGCCGG
>DATKFL010000518.1:0-8535 GCA_035511355.1 Dongiaceae bacterium | reverse complement strand
CGGTCTTCTTCCACCTCCCGCCGGGGACCGCGCGACGGTGCGCCCTCGCGGCGGCGAACCTGCTCGTGCTCTGGCTCCTGCTCCCGAACCTGGCGTCGGCGCTCTTCCTCGCCGGCTTCCTCGCGACCGGGTACCTCGTCGGCGAGTCGCTGCGCGCCCGGCCGCGCCGCGCGCTGTTCGCGATCTACCTGACCCTGCTGCTCGCCGCCTTCGTCGTGGCGCAGAAGTACGCCTTCCTCGACGCGTTCGCCTCCGGGCGGCTGGTGCGGCATTCGATCGCGGTCGTCGGGCTGTCGTACATGCTGTTCCGGCAGATCCATTACCTCGTCGACGCGAAGGAGGGGCAGATCCCGCGCACCACGGCGGCGGCCTACCTGAACTATCAGGTCAACCTCTTCGCCATCCTGGCCGGACCGATCCAGCGCTTCCAGGATTTCGAGCCATTCTGGCGCGACCCGAAACCGCTCCTCGCCGACCGACACGAGGTGATGCGCGCGCATCTGCGCATCCTGATCGGCGTGATCAAGGTGGCGGCGATCGCCGCCGTTCTGCAGTATGTGCGCGACAAGGCCTGGCTGCAGCTACTGGACATCGCCGCTTCCCCCGTCCCCGCCGGGCGGGCGGCGGTCCTCGCCCGGTTCGCGGCGGCGTTCTACGGCTACCCCGCCTACGTCTACTTCAACTTCTCCGGCTACTGCGACATCGTCATCGGCGGCGGGTCGCTCCTCGGCCTGCGGCTGCCGGAGAACTTCGACCGGCCGTACCTGTCGCGCAACATCCTCGATTTCTGGAGTCGCTGGCATCAGACGCTCGGGTTCTTCATCCGCGACTACCTGTTCATGCCGATGTACAAGGCGATTGCCGAACGGCTTCCGCGGCAGGCGCCGTCGCTCGCCTTCCTCTGCTATTTCGTCGCGTTCCTGCTCGCCGGCGTCTGGCACGGCAGCACGGTGAACTTCGCGATCTTCGGCGCGCTGCACGGCGCCGGCGCCTCGGCCGCGAAGCTCTGGGAAAGCGCGATCACGCGGCGCGCCGGTCGTGCGGGTCTCCGGCGCTACCTCGCGTCGGACCCGATCCGGTGGACGGCCATCGGCTTCACCTTGCACTATGTCTGCTTCGCCATGCTCTACTTTCCCGAGACGCCGGCGCGCGTGCTGACCGCCCTGCGGCTTCTCGGCGCCGCCGTGTGGCCTTGAGGAACCCGACCATGACGACGCGTCTGCATCACATCGGCATCGCGGTCCATGACCTGGCCGCGGCGCAGGAGGAACTGACCCGGCTCCTGGGATACCGGGTGCGCAGCGTGGTGATCCACGACCCCGTGCAGACCGCGCACGTGCAGTTCCTGCAGCTGGAGGGCGACCCCGCCTGCGTCGAGCTGGTCACGCCCGACGGGCCGGCGAGCAAGCTGACGGGGGCGCTCAAGCGCGGCGGCGGGCTCAATCATCTCTGCTACGCCGTCGACGACATCGAGGCCGCCTGCCGCCGTTTGTCGGAGGGCGGCATGCTGATCGTGCAGGAGCCGGTGGCGGCGGTCGCCTTCCCCGGCCGGCGGATCGCCTGGCTGATGGGCGGCGCGCGCGTCCTGACCGAGCTGGTCGAGGAAGGGGTCGACCGATGGCCGTCGTGAATCCCACCGGGGGTATCCCGGCTCGCCTCGATCACTTCGGCCGGCGCCATCCCCGGGTCATGCTGCTCGCGCTGATCGCACTGGCGGCCTGTGCGACCGTGCTTCTCCTCTTCAAGAGCGAGGGGGCGATCGTACTGTACCAGAGGTTCTGAGATGCCGGGCGACGGCGCGCGCTTCCAGACGACCCTGGCGCTGATCCTTTCCGGCGTGGCCGTCGCGACGGCCGCGGGGGTTGACCTCGCCGCCCGCGCGCCGCGACTCGCGGCGCGCGTCGACGCGGCCGATCGGGCCCGCTTCGAGCGCGGCGAGGAGCTCTACGTCAACCGCGGCAACTGGCTCGAGTTCGAAGACCGCCTCCTCCTCGAGGAGATCCCGAACGCCGACTACGCGCGCGGCGGGGTCTACTTCTTCGGTTCGTCGAACCTCAAGTGGGCCCTCAAGACCTGGGAACTGCCGCCGGAGGAGCGCGCCCTGATCGGCAACTACGGCATCGGCGCGATCAGCCACTCCCTCGAGGCGCAATTCATCCATTTCCTCGTCGAGAAGCGCGGTCTCGGGCGGGCCGGCGACGGCCGCACCGCGATCGTCCTCGGGGCGTTCTGGTCCAACGGGGTGAACTGGGAACCGGAGACCTACTTCGGCCCGCTCTGGCGCCGGCACCGGCTGTACACCTACGACGAGACCCGCGGCGTCGACGTGCCGGCGCTGGACCCTTTGACGCGCCACTGGCGGATGGAGAAGGCGCGCTGCTCCGGCTTTCTCTCCGGGAACGCCAACCGGCTGGCGCGCGCGGTCGTGCTCGCGCTCGGCGAGCCGCTCGATCCGACCGAGCGGATGAAGGACCCGGAGGCGATGCGCGCCTGGATCCTGTCGCACTACGCCAACCTCGACTGGCGCCGCCCGCTCTCCGACCAGATGCGCGCCCTCGGGGAGTTGATCGATTACCTGAAGGAGCGCCATATCGAGGTGCGCATCGCGCTCCTCCCGCGCCGCGCCGCGTTCGACGAGGTACCGCTCGATCGCGCCTACCGCGACGAGGTCACCGCCCTGGCCGCCGCCCGGGGGGTGCCGTTGACCGATCTCTCGCGGCTTCTCGCGGAGGACGAGTTCTGGGACGCGAGCCACTACAACGCCGCGGGACTGAACAAGACCCACGACGCCCTGATGCGGATCGCGCGCGACCACCTGCGCGCCGTCGGGTTGATCGCGCCCTAGCGGCCGCGCCGGAGGGCGGCGAGGATCGGGGCGAGACGCCGGGGGTCGGCGGCCAGCGCGCGCTTCCGCGCCGGCTCGAGGCGCTTCAACCGCGCCTCGAGCCTGAGCGCCAGGGAACGCGATCCGACGACGCGCGCCAGCACCAGCCGCAGCGGCCCGCGGCCGCGCAGGTACTTCGCCCCGCCGCCGCGCCGGCCGGCATGCTGCCCCAGGCGGCGATCGAGATCGGTCGTGACCCCGGTGTACAGGGAGCCGTCCCGGCAGCGCACGACGTAGACCGACCAGCGCTGCATCGCGGCCGTCACGACCAGGCTCCTACCGCCCCGGCAGCACCACCTCGCTGGCGCCGATCGCCGCCGCCTTGGTGGCCAGCACCGGCAATTGCTCGCTCACCAGGGCGCGCCACTCCACCTCGATCGCGTCGATCACCTTCTGGTGGTCGCCGAACACGTCGCGCATCCCCTGGGTCGGGGCGCCCGAGCCGCCGACGACGTTCCCCAGGAGCGGCAGCACCTGCGAGTAGATCGCCGCCCCCTTGGCGAGGACGTCGTACTCGACCTGCGCCTTCGGGTTGTGCAGCTTCCCCTCGACGAGGTCGCACTGGTCGATCAGCTTCTGCGCCGAGGCGATCCAGTCGGCGGCGCGCTCGTTGCCGGCCAGGGCCGTCATCTTGGCGCGCAGCTGGTCGCGCACCGAGCGGACCTGGGTCACGAGCCCGGTGATGCGCGCCACCTGGTCCTGCATCTGCCGGGAAAGCCGCACCTGCTCCTGCAGATCCGAGAGCGGCACGGTGATGCGCGGATCGGGCCGCACTTCGATCGGCGTGCTCAGGACCTGGCCCCCCGCGGTGAGGCGCGCGGTGTAGATCCCCGGGACGACGCGCGGCGCGGCGTCGGCGTTCCCCTCGTGACGCACCTGCCAGAGCCGCTTCGCCCCCTGCGTCTCGAGGTCCCAGACGAAGCGCTGCACCCCGGCCGAGTTCGCGAGGACCGGCTTCTTGCGCGGCCCGCCGTCGGGATCGTCCTCGGCGCGCTCCGGATCCTCCTTCTTGCTGGTCCAGGTGCGGATCACGGTGCCGGAGGCATCGAGGATGTCGAGCTTGAGGTCGCCGTCGAGCTTCGCCTTGAGCGCGTAGTTGATGATCGCGCCGTACGGCGGGTTCTCGCCCGGGCCGTCGACGTGGAACGACGACGACTGCTCCCAGCGCACCGCCGGGCGCACCGGGAAGAGGTGCACCTTCTTGTCCGCAACCTCCTTCGACCACTGCCGGATCGGCGTCAGGTCGTCGAGAATCCAGATCGACCGGCCGTGCGTGCCGACCACGAGGTCGCCGCGCTTGACGATCAGGTCGTGCACCGCCACGGTCGGGAAGTTGAGCCCGAGCACCTGCCAGGTGCCGCCGTCGTTGCGCGACACCGACACCCCGCGCTCCGTGCCGAGATACAGGAGCCCCTTCACCTCCGGGTCCTCGCGCACGCTGTGCAGGTAGATGTCCTTCGGCAGCGACGACGCGAGGCTCTTCCAGGACTTCCCGTAGTCGGTGGTCTTCCAGAGGTACGGCCGCATGTCGTCCGAGCGGTGCGCGTCGACCACGAGGTAGGCGGTGGCGGCATCGTGCGGCGACGGCTCGATCATGCTCACCGTCCCCCACTCCGGGATCCCCTTGACGTTCCCGGTGACGTTGCTCCAGTGCGCGCCGGCGTCCCGGGTCACGTGCACCAGGCCGTCGTCGCTGCCGGTCCAGATGAGCCCCTTCTCGAGGGGCGATTCGGCGATGACGAAGATGGTGCAGTAGTACTCGGCGCCGGTGTTGTCGCCGGTGATCGGGCCGCCGGACCATCCCTGCTTCGACTTGTCGTTGCGGGTCAGGTCGGGGCTGATCGGCGCCCAGGTCTGCCCGCCGTCCTGGGTGCGGAAGAGGACGTTGCCGCCGTGGTAAATCACCTTGGGGTCGTGCGGTGAGGTGGCGATCGGCGCGGTCCACTGGAAGCGGTAGCGCATCGCCTCGGCGCCATGGCCCGATCCGTTCTCCGGGTAGATCGAGACGTTGCGGCTCATGCCGGTCGTGGCGTCGTACTTCGTGATGATGCCGAGGTATTCGCCGGCGTAGACCGTGTTCGGGTCGTTCGGCACCGCCACCGCCCAGCCGGCCTCGCCGCCGCCGACGTCGTTCCAGGCCCCCGGGTTGATCCCGCCGTCGGCGAGCGAGTTGCTCGGACCCGACGCCGTGCCGAGATCCTGCATCGCCCCCATGACCCGGTACGGATCGGAGTCGTCGGCCGCCACGTGGTAGAACTGCGCGATCGGCAGGGGCGGCGTATACCACGACTGCCCGCCGTTCCAGGAGAGGTCGACGCCGCCGTCGTTGCCGTCGATCATCCGCTTCGGATCCTTCGGATCGATCCAGACATCGTGATGGTCGCCGTGATGCGGCCCCTTCACGCGCGCCACGGTCTTCCCGCCGTCGATCGACTTGAGGAGCGGCACCTGCGGGAACCAGATCACGTCCGGGTTGGCGGGGTCGATGGTGAGGGTGGTGTAGTACCAGGGGCGCTGGCGCACCGCGCGGTGGTCGGTCGCGAGCGACCATGATTCGCCGCCGTCGTCGCTCCGGAACAGGCCGCCCTTCTCGGCCTCGATCAGGACGTAGACCCGCTCGCCGTTCGAGGGCGCGACGCCGCAGCCCACCTTCCCCCACGGCTTGTCGGGAAGCCCGCTCCCGGTCAGCTCCTTCCAGGTGTCGCCGCCGTCGCGGGTCACCCAGAAGCCGCTCCCCGGGCCGGCGCTGGTCAGGCCCCAGGGGGTCCGGCGCGCCTGCCAGAAGCCGGCGAACAGGATGTTCGGGTTCGACGGATCCATGCAGACGTCGGAGGCGCCGGTGTCGGCGTCCTTCTTCAGGACCTGCTGCCAGGACTTGCCGCCGTCCTTCGTGCGGTAGACGCCGCGCTCCGGGTTGGGGCCGAAGGCGTGCCCGAGCACCGCGGCGAACGCGATCTCGGGGTTCGTCGGATGCACGACCATCGTGCCGACCTGGCCTTCCTGCTTGAACACCTGCGTCCAGTTCTTGCCGCCGTCGGTCGACTTGTAGATCCCGTTCCCGGCGGCGGCGTTGCCGCGGATGTTCGCCTCGCCCGACCCGACGTAGACCGTGTCGGGGTGCGACGGCGACACGGCGATCGATCCGACCGAGGAGATCGGCTGGTCGTCGAACACCGGCTTCCAGGTGACGCCGCCGTCCTCCGACTTGAAGACGCCGCCCGAGGCGGTCGCCGCCCAGTAGGTGCGCGGGTCGCCCGGCACACCCGAAACGCGCGACACGCGTCCGCCGACGGCGGGACCCACGAGACGGTACTTGAGCGCCTTCCACTCCGCCGGTCCCTTTCCGGGCTTCGCCTCGGCCTCGTCGCCCGAGGCCGCGGGCGCGGGCGCGGGCGCGTCGTCGTCATCGGCGCGCGGCGGCGCCGCGAACGTTCCCAGGGCGAAGCAGAGGAGGAATGCGGCGAGCAGGCGCAGGTGAGTCGGGCGGGCGGCGGCAGCGGCGTCCATGGGGCTCCTTTAAGGGACCGGGGATACGCCGCGGGATTCTAGGGAGGTGCCCCTCAAAGCGCAACCGGGCGTCGCGCGGGGCGGCACGCCGCGGCCGGCGCGCGGCGTCGGGGGGTCGCGGAATGCGCCGATCAGCCGGCGAGAGCCGGGAGGCGGTCGCGCAGCCAGTCGCCGATGTCGGCGATCTCCTCGGGGGCGACCGAGTGCTCCATCGGGTAGGCGTGGAACTCGACCGGGTAGCCGAGCGCGGTCAGGTGATCGCGCGCCCGTTCCCCGCCCTCGATCGGGATCATCGGGTCGTCGGTGCCGTGCGCCTGGAAGATAGGCAGACCGGCGTTGACCGGGCTCAGCGACCCGGCCCGCCCCGACACCTCGGGCAGGTAGGTGGAGAGCGCCATGATCCCGGCGAGCCGCTGCGAGTGCCGCAGCCCGACGTGCAGCGCGATCACGCCCCCCTGCGAGAATCCGGCGAGGACGATGCGGGCGGCCGGCACGCCGCGCTCCTTTTCGCGCGCGACCAGCGCCTCGACCT
The DNA here is from genome assembly GCA_035511355.1 of Dongiaceae bacterium. Taxonomy (GTDB): domain Bacteria; phylum Acidobacteriota; class Polarisedimenticolia; order Gp22-AA2; family Gp22-AA2; genus DATKFL01. Next base: position 1,612 of record DATKFL010000518.1, on the reverse strand, counting down.
GCCCGGCCGAGTCGGCGATGCCGCGCTCGTCGGTCACCGACCCCGGTCCGAGTCCGCGGATGTCGTACCAGGCCGGCATGAGCAGGCCCATGTTGATCGTGACCGCGCGGCGCGGGGCGTGCGGAAAGACGAAGCGCACGCCCCGACCCTCGAGCCCCAGGTGCGGCACGATCGGCTCGAAGTCATGGCCGTCGGCGCCGAGACCGTGCATCCAGACGACCGCCGCGCGCACCACCCCGCCGGTCTCGACCTCGACGCACTTGAGCAATTTGGGCATGTGCGCGAGGATAGCACGCGCTCGCGGATGCTCCCGCGCGCCCCCTGGAGGCTCATGAAGACGATTGTCAACCGCCGCCGCCTGCCGATCCGCGTTCCGCTCCCCGGAGGGAAAGTCCTCCACCTCGGCCCGTCGAAGACCGGCCAGATCGCCGACCCGCACGTCGACCTCCCCGCCATCCGCAAGCTGATCGACACCGGCGCCATCGCGGTGCTCGGCGACGGGGAGCATCAGGATTCCTCGGCCGGCTCCGAGAGCCGCCCGCACGAAGGGACGCGCGGCCACGCGCCGAACAAGCTGACCCGGCCGCGCGGCAATCGTTAGGAGCCGGTCAGGCGGGAACGGGGTCGAGGGTGCCGGCCGCGGGGGCGGCCGGCCGAAGCCCTAGCCGAGCAGGCCGCCCAGGGTCGCCGTGATGATCGATCGGCAGACCGGGCAGAGCGCGACGAAACCGCGCCGCGGCAGCGACGAGGTGAAGTTCACCTTCGTGCGCAGCAGGCGCACGACCTCGAGCGTTTGGATCGGCGAATTGCACGAGGAGCAGTTCGCCCCGTTCTCGAGGGTGTATTCCGCCTCGATGTCGCTGGCGGTCTCGTCGGCCACGGCGGCGGCTTTCGCTTCAGGGCTCACGGCCCCGATAGATAAGTCCCCGGATGACCGAATGCAAGTCCGTGCGGCCGGTGTCAACCCGCCGACGCGCCCGGGCGGCGGGCCCGGAGCCACTCCACGACCAGGGGCAGCAGCGACAGCACGATGATCGCCAGGATCACGACGGAGAAGTTCTCCTTCACCATCGGGATGTTGCCGAACAGATACCCGCCCAGCACGAACAGCAGGACCCAGGCGATGCCGCCGACGACGTTGTAGGCCACGAAGCGGCGGTAGGCCATCGTCCCGACCCCGGCCACGAACGGGGCGAAGGTGCGCACGATCGGCACGAAGCGGGCGATGATGATCGTCTTGCCGCCATGCTTCTCGTAGAAGGCGTGCGTGCGGTCGAGGTGCTCGCGCTTCAGGAAGCGCACCTTTTCGTTGAACACCCGGGGCCCGATCCTGCGGCCGATCCAGTAGTTGAGCGTGTCGCCGAGGATCGCCGCCGCCATCAGCAGGAGCAGAAGAACGCGCACGTCGAGCGCCCCGAGCGCCGCGAAGGTGCCGGCGGCGAACAGGAGCGAGTCGCCCGGGAGAAAGGGGGTCGCCACCACGCCGGTCTCGAGGAAAACGACGGCGAACAGGATGAGATAGGTCCCCACGCCGTACTGTGCGATGACGTCGGCGAGATGCTTGTCGAGGTGCAGGAAGAGATCGACGGCGGCGTGCAGCAGTTCCATGGCC
>DATKFL010000517.1:0-13697 GCA_035511355.1 Dongiaceae bacterium | reverse complement strand
TGTCGGGCGGGGCGTCGATCGCCTTCCAGGTGCCGTACTCCAGGTCATCGGTCGCGAACCAGACGCTGCTGCCGAACAGGTAATAGGTCTTGCGGGCCGGGTCGAAGACGATCGGGAAGGGGGAGTTCACCACCCGCATCAACTTGGTCTCGCCGATCGGCCGCAGCTCCGGGTCGCCGTCGATCGAGACCAGGAGGGCCGGCTCGTCCGAATAGATGATGTTCGGGGGACTGCTCTTCAACTCCTCGCCGTGCTGTTCCCGCTCCGAGGCCTCGACGCTGGTCATCAGGCGATCGAGCGACATCGTCATGTCGAGGTTGGCGAACTCCTTCTCGAGCAGGGCTCTCAGCTCCGCCTGCTTCGACTCGTCGACGTCGGGAAAGCGGACCCGATCGACGGTCATCTTGATCGCGGTGACGGTGCGGCTGTCCTTGTCGATGTCGAGCGTGGCGGTGCCCCAGACGGCGCCGAAGACCGGGGTCGCGCCTCCCTGAGCCACCGAGACCGCGGTGCGCGCGGTCAGCACGTTGCCTTCGAAGGTCTCGGGCTGCGGCTGGTAGATGACGATGGTCGCGTCCTTGGTCTTGATCTCGCGCGGCCAGCCGGTCTCCTCGGCGGGCAGGCTGCCCCAGGCCACAAGAGCCAGAACCACGGTCACGAATCGCAAGAGTGATGTGCGCATGTACACCTCCGCGCGGGGTGGCGCGTCTTACCCGCAGGCAGGATAGTCCACAAGGGCTAGACACGCCAGCGACAGTCCCGGTTTAGTCACGGCCCGCCGATACCCCCCTCGCCAGGGCCGATTGCCGGCGCGCCGGATTCAGAATCGTCATGGCTGGGACGCCCGAGTCCCGGAATCGGACAGGCTCCGGGACGCCGAGCCGGGAGCGCCGACTCCGGAGCGACCATCGAGGGCGCTTGCATCCTCCCGGGCGGCGAACGGCATGAGGCACGCATCTTGCGCTTCGCGACGCGGATCACGGAGGGGAGCGATGCAGGTGGTCTGGCAGGACCTGAAATTCGGCGCCCGGATGCTGCGCAAGCGGGCGGGATTCACGGTGACGGCCGTCCTGACGCTGGCCCTCGGCATCGGGGCGACGACGGCCATCTTCTCCGCCGTCGAGGCGATCCTGTGGCGCGCGCTGCCGCTCCCCGACGCCGACCGACTGGTGCTGTTCACCGACGCCCCTTCGGAGGGAACGAGCAGCGGCGATCCCCAGGCGGAGGTCTGGCAGCGCTTCTCCCACGAAAACTTCCGGCAGTTCGAAAGCCACCTGCACGCCTTCGACTCGCTGGCCGCCTTCCGGAGCGGCGAGGACCGCGTGGCGATCCTGGACGAAGGGCCGGCCTCCTCCGACGCGCAGCTGGCGAGCGCCCTGCTCGTCTCCGGAGGCTACTTTCCCCTGCTGGGGATGCCGGCGCAGATCGGGCGGACTCTCAACCCCGAAGACGACGCGGAGTCGGCGCCGCCCGCGGCGGTCATCAGTCACGCACTGTGGCAGCGCGCCTGGGGCGGGAGCCCCCTGGTCCTCGGCCGACGAATCCGGGTGAGCGACACGCCCTTCACGATCGTCGGCGTGATGCCGCCGGGATTCTTCGGGCTCCGGGTGCGCCGCGCCCCCGATCTCTGGCTGCCGCTCCGTTTCCAGCCGACGATGGAGAAGACGGAGTCGTTCCTGGCGGACCCGAACGTCTACTGGCTGAACCTCGTCGGACGCCTCCGTCCGGGCTCCGATCTGGCCGCGGCCCAGGCCGAGGTCACGGTCGCGCTCCGCCAGCAGCTCATGGCGCAGGCGGGCCCGCACCCGACCCCGGGCTGGAGCGATGCGCTGGCGCACGGCAGCATCCGCCTCGCCCCGGGGGCGCGGGGCATCTCGGGACTGCGCGTCTACTACGGTCAGTCGCTTCTCGTCCTGTTGGCGGTGACCGGCCTCGTTCTCCTGATCGCCTGCGCGAACGTCACCAACCTGCTGCTGTCGCGCGCGGTCGAGCGGCGCGCGGAGATCGCGATGCGCATCGCCCTGGGCGCGGCGCGCGGGCGCCTCGTCCGGATGCTGCTCACCGAGAGCCTGTTGCTCGCGGGGCTCGGCGGCGCCGCCGGCCTCCTGCTGGCGCTCTGGGGTGCCGAAGGACTCAAGCACCTGGTCTCGCGAAGCGCCCCCGTCGACGTGGGTCTCAGCCTGCCGGTGCTGGCCTTCGCCTCGGGCGCATCGATCCTGTCCGGCGTCCTGTTCGGGATGGCTCCGGCGCTGCGCGCCGGGCGCGGCGATCTGGGAGGGATGCTCCGAAGCCGGGGCGATGCGACCGGAGGACGCCTGCGCTCCGGGCTCGCGCCGACGCTCGTGGTGGCCGAAGTCGCGCTCTGCCTCGTCCTCCTCGTCGGCGCGGGGCTTCTTGTCCGGAGCCTCGTGAACGTCACCCGGACCGACCTCGGCTTCACCCGCGACGGCGTCCTCCTCGTCGACCTCGACACCCGCGCTTCCGGTCTCAAGGCCTCCGAGATGAGCGACTACTCCCGGCGCCTGCTCGGCCGGGTCGGGGCGGTGCCGGGCGTCGAAGCCGCCACCCTCGCGACCTTCAGCCCCATGTCGGGATCCAACCGGACGTCCGACATCAGCATCGCCGGGCAGACGAGGACCTCGGACGACGACATGCTGGTCGACGTCAACTTCGTCGGCCCCGACTACGTCCGGGTCCTCGGCCTGCCGCTCGTGAAGGGACGGGAATTCGACCTGCGCGACGATCCCGCGGGCCCCCGCGTGGCGCTGGTGAACCAGGCATTCGTGCAATCGTATTTCCCGCACGGGAATCCCCTCGGTCAGCGCTTCGGGTTCGGCGACGATGCCTCGGGGGCGAACGCGACCATCGAGATCGTGGGGGTCATCGGCGACGCGCGCTACGACGATCCGAAGAAGCGACCGACCCGGACGGTCTTCCTGCCGATCCTGCAGGCGGAGGAGCGGTCGGCGTTCGGAAGCGGACTGGAGGTCCGCACGAAGCTCGACCCCGCGAGCGTGACTCCGGCGCTGCGCCGCGCCGTGACCGAGGTCGACCCGCGCGTGCCGATCGCGTCGGTCGCGACCCTCGACCGGCAGATCGCGGATGCGCTCGGCACCGACCGCCTGTTCGCCCAGCTGGTGGCCGGGTTCGGCGCGCTGGCGCTGATCCTGGCCTGCGTCGGCTTGTACGGCGTGGTCTCGCAGGCGGTCGCCCGCCGGACGAACGAAGTCGGCATCCGGATGGCGCTCGGCGCCAGCCGCCGCGACATCCTCGTGATGATCCTTCGCGAGGCCGGTTCGCTGGTCAGCGTCGGCCTGGTCATCGGCCTGCCCGCGTCAGCCCTCGCCTCGCGGCTCATTTCGAGCCAGCTGTTCGGGGTGACCGCCGCCGATCCCGCGACCCTCGGCCTTGCCTCGGCGACGCTGGCCGCCATCGCCATCGTCGCCGGGTACCTGCCCGCCCGCCGCGCCTCCCGGCTCGACCCCAACAGCGCGCTCAGGGCGGAATGATCGCCCTCTCCCGGTGGTCGCTGACGACCCGGCCGGCCTCCCCGCGAGGCCGGCGTGCGCTCTCCCGACCGCGACCCGGCGCGACGGGATAGAATCCGCGCGCCGGAGCGGGGCATTCCCGCCCCGGCCATCGCCGTCGGAGGGGGAAGATGACCCGGAGCATGCGTGGATCCTTGTGCGCGACAGCCATCCTTTTAGTCATGGCGGGCCGTGTGGGCCAGGTCGCGGCCGCCGCGGCCGCGCCTCCGAAGGCGGCGGCCTCCCCCGCCAGACCGGCCACGCCCCCCCCGGCCACAAAGACCCCGACCCCCGAGCCGGGCCAGACCTTCGAATCCGCGCCGGGCGTGACCATCTGGTACGAGGTGCGCGGATCGGGGGACGGCACGCCGCTCGTGATCGCCAATGGCGGGCCCGGGATGGATCACTCCTACCTGCACTGCTCCGATGCCTGGGACCGCCTCGCGAAGGGCCGCAAGGTGGTCTACTACGACCAGCGCGGCAATGCCCGCTCCGGGGCGCTCGCCGACGGCGTCGCGTGCGGGGTCGCGGAGCAGATCGCCGACCTCGAAGCGCTGCGCGCCCATCTCGGATTCGACCGCATGGATCTGCTGGGACACTCCTGGGGCGGCTACCTCGTGATGGCCTATGCGTCGCGGCACCCGGAGCGGATCCGGCGCCTGATCATCGCCGACTCGGCGGCCCCGAGGATCCAGGACACCGCCTTCCTGTTCCGGCAGGTCTACCCGGAGACCAGCGCCCGCGAGGACGCGCTCGCCTTCGACGCCGAGCTGGGCGACCCCGAGGCGATCGCGGCCGATCTGCGTGAGTACTTCACCATGGTCTTCTACTCGGACGAAGTGCGCGCGAAGGAGACGGCGCGCGCCGAGGGTTTCGTCTTCAACCAGAAGGTCAACAAGAGCGTCTGGGGCGACGCCCAGCGCTTCGACCTGAACCCGGAGCTGCCCGGGTTCCGGATGCCGACGCTGGTGATCACCGGGCGGTACGACTTCAACGTCGCCCCGTCGATCGCCTGGGGGATCCACCGCGCCATTCCCGGGTCGGAGTTCGCGGTCTTCGAGAAGAGCGGGCATCTCCCCTTCTGCGAGGAGCCGGACGCCTTCGTGAAACGGGTCGAGGGCTTCCTCTCCGCCCGCTGAGCCCGGGCATCGCCGCACCGGTCGCGGGACCGCCCGCACGCCGACGAGAGCGGGAACTTCCCCGACGCGGCCCCCGTTACTCACCTCGGTCCAGGGAGCCTCCGATGCCACTCACGTCACACCTGCGCCCGACCCTCCTCGCGGTCACCGCCGCCGCGCTGGCGACGATCCTTGGCGCCTGCCGCGCCGCCGGCCCGCACTCCGGGGGCGCGCCGCCGCCCGACGGGCGCCCCGCGCTCGTCGTGATGATCACCGTCGACCAGCTGCGCGGCGATCTCCTCGATCGGTACGACAGCCTGTTCACCGGCGGGTTCCGGCGCCTGCACGACCGCGGCCTGAGATTCACCCGCGCCACGGTCGATCACGCCATCACGATCTCGCACCCGGGGCACGTGACGCTCGCGACCGGGTTGGTCCCGGGGCGGCACGGCATCGTCGACGCCGCTTACTACGAAGGGCCCGCGGGGGCGCGGCGATTCGTCGACGCGCTCGAGGACCGGGACGCGCGCATCATCGGCGCCGCCGATCTCCCCGGCGTGTCGCCGCGCCGCATCCTGGCCCCGACGCTCGCGGAGTGGACCCTGGCCGCCGATCCCGAGGCGCGCGTCGCCGCCATCGGCTCCGGGCAGTATTCGTCCCTGCTGCACGCCGGGCATGCGCGCGCCGAGGTGTACTGGTACGCGGCGGCCGCAGGGCGTTACGTCACCTCATCCGCCTACCACGACGAGGTCGCCCCCTGGGCGGCGCGCTTCAACGACCAGGAGCTGCCGCGCTTCCAGGACGAAGCGGCCGACTGGGAGGTCTCGGTGCCGGTCGATCGACGCGGACTCGCCAACCCCGACGACGCCCCGGGTGAGACCGACGGCACGCATCGCGTCTTCCCGCATCGTCTCGAGGATCTTCTCCCGGCCGGGACCGCGCCGACCGCCGCGCAGAAGGGACGCTGGATCGGGTCGACGCCGTACCTCGATCTCGCGACCCTCGGCCTGGCGCGCGCCGCGGTGGACGGGATGGCGCTCGGCGCCCGCGGCCGCACCGACCTGGTCAGCATCGTCCTCTCGCAGGTCGACGAGGAGGGCCACTGGTACGGCCCGCTCAGCCTGGAGCAGATGGATACCCTCCTCAGGCTCGACGCGGGCCTCGGCCGGTTCTTCGACTTCCTCGACGCGACCGTCGGGGCCGACCGCTGGATCGTCGCGCTCTCGGCCGATCACGGCGTCACCGACAGCGCCGACCGGCGCGCCGCGGGGCTTCCGGCGGCGCGCGTCGGCGTGGCCGACATGCGCGCGGTCGAGTCGGCGGTGGCGGCGATCGTGAAAAGCGGCGCCGGCCAGAAGCCCGACGTCCTCGCGGCGCGCGTCGCCGCGGCGGTGCGCCGGTTTCCGTTCGTCGCCGACGCGATGACCGCCGAGGAACTCCTGGCCGGGCCGCAGCGCGACCCGTTCCGGGCGCTGTACCGCAGCAACGTGCAGGCGGAGCGAATCCCGCGCTTTCCCCTGTTCGATTTCGACCGGGGCACGAGCGCCGTCGCCGAGCAGGGAGTCCTGGTGCGGTTGGTCGAGGGGGCGGTGCCGGACCTCGATCCCGGCGTGCACGGCACGCCGTACGCCGACGATCGATCGGTGCCGATCCTCTTCATGGGACCGTGGATCGGCTCCCGGGCTTCGGACGAGCCGGCGCGCACCATCGACGTGGCGCCGACCCTGGCGGCCCTCGCCGGCATCCCGGCGCCGGCGGAGCTCGACGGGCGGAATCTCCTCGGCGGGACGAGCGCGGCCGGAGCCGCTTCGCGAGCGCGCTCGTAGCCGACGCCGCAGCGCGGGCGGACCTCGGGCGGGTCGGTCCGGCCTACTTTCGGAGCAGGTTCTGGAGGGCGGTCTTCCAGGCGGCGCGCAACCCCGCGACCTCGAGATCGACCGCGGCGCTTTTCCCCACGGTGATCTTCAGCCGTTCGCCGCCCGCCTCGCCGAGGAGGCGGTGCGGGACGTCCATGCCGCGCAGCAGCGTTTCGAGGCGGGCGCGATTCTCGGTCGGCGCCGAGACGATGATCCGCGACGGCGCCTCCCCGAAGAGGAGCGCGTCGAGCCGGCCCCCCGGGTCGAGCGCGATGCGCGCCCCGATCGCCCCGGCGGGCGCCGTGATGCAGCACTCGGCGAGCGCGACCGCGAGCCCCCCTTCGGAGCAGTCGTGCGCGGAGAGGATGAGGCCCGCCTCGCGCGCCGCGCGCACCGCGTCGTGCAGGGCGCGTTCGGCCTTCAGGTTGACCGGCGCGGGTCGTCCCGCCTCGAGGTCGTGAGCGACGGCGAGGTACTCGCTCGCCGCGAGGCTTCCCCCCGGCTCGCCGAGGAGCAGCACCACGTCCCCCTCCCGCCGGAACCACTGGGTCATCGCGGAGCGGACGTCGTCGAGGAGCCCCACCATCGCGATCATCGGCGTCGGGGGAATCGCCCGCCCTTCGGTCTCGTTGTAGAACGACACGTTGCCGCCGACGATCGGCGCCTCGAACGCGCGGCAGGCGTCGGCGATGCCGTCGATCGATCGCGCGAACTGCCACATGATCTCCGGACGCTCGGGGTTGCCGAAGTTGAGCCTGTCGGTGGTGCCGATCGGCACCGCTCCCGCGCAGGCCAGGTTGCGCGCCGCCTCCGCCACCGCCAGCCGCGCCCCCTCCTCGGGGTCGAGATAGCAGTAGCGCGGATTGCAGTCGGAGGTGAGCGCCAGGGCCTTGTTGCCGCCCTTCAGCCGGATGACCGCGGCATCGGAGCCCGGGCGCACGACGGTGTTGGTGCGCACCATGTGGTCGTAGGTGCCGAAGATCGATTCGCGCGACGCCAGGTTCGGCGAGGTCATCAGGCGGGTCAGCATCGCGCCGGCGTCGGTCACGTCGGGCACCCGCTCGAGCGCCAGGCGCTGGACCTCGTCCTGCCATGCGGGTCGCGACTGCGGCCGGTCGTAACGCGGCGCATCGTCCTCCACCGCCGCGGCCGGCAGGTCCGCCACGTTCTTCCCCTGCCAGTTGATCCGGACCCGGCCGTTCCCGGTCACCCGGCCGATGACCGCCGCCTCGAGATCCCATTTCTCGAACAGCGCCCGGACGCGCGCCTCGCTCTCCGGCGTCGCGACCAGGAGCATCCGCTCCTGGGACTCCGACAGCATGATCTCGTACGGCGTCATGCCGGTCTCGCGGAGCGGCACCCGGTCGAGCTCGATCTCCATCCCCGCGCCGCCGCGCGCCGCCATCTCGAGCGTCGAGCAGGTCAGCCCGGCGGCCCCCATGTCCTGGATGCCGACCACCATGCCGCGCTCCTTCATCGCCTCGAGGCAGGCCTCGAGGAGGAGCTTCTCGGTGAACGGGTCGCCGACCTGCACGGTGGGGCGCTTCGCCTCCGAGGTCGCGTCGAACTCGGCCGAGGCGAGCAGGCTCGCGCCGTGGATCCCGTCCCGGCCGGTGCGCGAGCCGACGTAGATCACCGGGTTCCCGTCCCCGGTCGCGATGCCCTTGTGAATCTTCTCGCCGCGCGCGATCCCGAGACTGAAGACGTTGACCAGGATGTTGTTGTCGTACGCCGGGTGGAAGTAGAGATCCCCGCCGACCGTCGGGATGCCGATGCAGTTGCCGTAGCCGGCGATGCCGCCGACCACGCCGCCGACCAGGTAGCGCATGCGCGGCGCATCGATGGCACCGAACCGCAGCGAGTCGAGCGAGGCGATCGGCCGCGCTCCCATCGTGAAGATGTCGCGCAGGATGCCGCCCACGCCGGTCGCCGCCCCCTGGTACGGCTCGACGAACGACGGGTGGTTGTGGCTCTCCATCTTGAAGACCGCGACGATGCCGTCGCCGAGGTCGACGACCCCGGCGTTCTCGCCCGGCCCCTGCAGGAGCCGGCCGCCCTCGGTCGGCAGCCGCTTCAGATGGATGCGGCTGCTCTTGTAGGAGCAGTGCTCCGACCACATGACCGCGATGATCGCCAGCTCGGTGAAGGTGGGCGTGCGGCCGAGGAGCGCGACCGCGCGGTCGTACTCCTCGTCGCTCATCCCCTCCTGGCGCGCCAGCGCGCGGTCGACCACCGGCTCCTTCACAGCCGGTTCCGCCGCGCCTGCTGCCACGCGTAAACGATCGAATCGAACAGCCGCCGGCCGTCGGCCTTGCCGAGGACCTCCTCGGCGCAGCGATCCGGGTGCGGCATCATCCCGAGGACGTTCCCCTTCTCGTTGCAGACTCCGGCGATGGCGTGCAGCGATCCGTTCGGGTTGGCGTCGGCGGTGACCTCCCCCGCGGCGTCGGAGTAGCGGAAGACCACCTGACGCTTCGCCTCGAGCTCCTTGAGCACGTGATCGGGGGCGAAGTAGCACCCCTCGCCGTGACCGATCGGGATGGTCAGGACCGTCCCCGCCTTGATCCGGCCGGTGAAGGGGGTGTCCTGGCGCTCGACCCGGAGGTTCACGTCGCGGCAGAGGTACTGCAGGCCGGCATTGCGCACCAGCGCCCCCGGGAGCATCCCCGCCTCGGTCAGGATCTGGAAGCCGTTGCAGATGCCGAACACCGGGCCGCCCTTGTCCGCGAACTGCTTCACCGCCCCCATGATCGGCGAGAAGCGCGCCATGGCGCCGCAGCGCAGGTAGTCGCCGTGCGCGAAGCCGCCCGGAAGGACGACGCAATCGACGCCGACGAAGGAGGTGTCCTTGTGCCAGAGGAACGCCGCCTCGTGGCCGAGCAGGTGCTTGGCGACGTGGTAGACGTCGTGCTCGCAGTTGGAGCCGGGATAGACGACGATTCCGAACTTCACCGCCGCCCCCTCACTCCTCCTGGAATTCGAATCGGGAGTCCTCGATCACCGGGTTCGCGAGGAGCTTGTCGCACATCGCCTGGAGGCGCTTCTCCGCCTCGTCGCGCGGCAGCCCGCCGAGGGTGACCTCCATGTACTTGCCGATCCGGACGTCGGTCACCTCGCGGTAGCCGAGCTGGTGCAGTCCGGTGCAGACCGCCTTGCCCTGGGGATCGAGAACGCCGCGCTTGAGAGTGACGAAAACCCGCGCCTTCAAGAAGGAGCCCCCCCGCCGGAAGAGTCGCAAGGATAGCACAGGGGGCGGCGCCGCCCGGAGGCGGCGAGCCGCGGCGGCCGGGCGCGCTCAGGCGCGGCCGAAGACGCGGCGGAAGAGATCGTCGACGTGGCGCAGCTGGTGGTCGAGATCGAAGGCGCGATCGAGGGCGGCGCGGTCGATCGCGGCGGCGATCTCCGGGTCCTTCGTCAGGAGCGTCCGGAAGTCGCCGCCGCCGGCGCGCGCGCTCATCGCGGCGCGCTGCACCCAGCTGTACGCCTGCTCGCGGGTCACCCCGGCTTCCGCCAGCTCGAGGAGCACGTTGCCGGAGAAAATCAGCCCGCCGGAGGACTCGAGGTTCCGGCGCATCGCCTGCGGGTCGACCACCATCCCGCTGACGATGTTCGTGAAGCGGTGCAGCATGTAGTCGAGGAGGATGGTGGCGTCCGGCAGGATGACCCGCTCGGCCGAGGAGTGCGAGATGTCGCGCTCGTGCCAGAGGGCGACGTTCTCGTACGCCGCCGTCATGTAGCCCCGCAGGAGCCGCGCCATCCCCGCCATCTGCTCGCACCCGATCGGGTTCTTCTTGTGCGGCATCGCGGAAGAGCCCTTCTGCCCCTTCCCGAACGGCTCCTCGACCTCGGCCACTTCGCTCCTCTGCAGGTGCCGGATCTCGAGCGCGAAGGTCTCGATCGAGGTGCCGGCCAGCGCCACCGCGGCGAGCAGCTCGGCATGGTGGTCTCGCGGGATCACCTGCGAGGCGATGGCGATCGGCGCCAGGCCGAGCCGGTCGAGGGCGCGTTTTTCGGTCGCCGGGTCGAGGTGCGCGAAGGTGCCGACCGCGCCGGAGAGCTTGCCGACCGCGAGCCGCCGGCGCGCGGCGCCGAGCCGTTCGAGGTCGCGGCGGATCTGGTCGTGCCACAGCGCCAGCACCAGCCCGAAGGTGATCGGCTCGGCGTGCATGCCGTGGGTGCGGCCGATCATGACGGTGCGCTTCTGCTCGAAGGCGCGCGCCTCGACCGCGGCGCGCAGCCTCTCGACCCCCGCGAGCAGCCGGTCGGTCGCCTCGACGATCTGCAGGGCCTGCGCGGTATCGACCACGTCGTTGCTGGTCAGCCCGAGGTGCACGTAGCGCGACTCCGGGCCGACCTTCTCGGCGACCGAGGTCAGGAAGGCGATGACGTCGTGCTGCACCACCGCCTCGATCTCCTGGATGCGCGCCACCTCGAAACCGGCGCGCTCGCGGATGACCCGCGCCGCCTCCTTCGGGACGCGACCGACGTCGGCCCAGGCGTCGACCACCGCCAGTTCGACCTCGAGCCAGCGGCGGTACTTGCTGTCGTCCTCCCAGATGCGGCGCATCTCGGGGCGGGAATAGCGCGCGATCATCGGATCAGGCCTCGAACCATGGCGATGGCTGCTCCTGCGCCGCGGGGTGAAGCGTCGGGACCGGGTGCGCTCCGCGTCCGAGCCGGCGGCGCGCGGCGGCGAGCGCCAGCGCCGGCTGGTTGTTGGTGGCAGAGAGATGCGCCAGCACGATCGCCCGGGTGGCGCGACCGGCGACGTCGGCCAGGATCGCGGCCGAGGCCTCGTTGTCGAGATGCCCGTACCGGCCGAGGACGCGCGCCTTGACATGCTCGGGGTAGGGACCGGCGCGCAGCAGATCGACGTCGTGGTTCGATTCGACGACCAGGAGATCGGCGCCCCGGAGCGGCGAGCGCACCGATTCGGGGTCGTGCCCCAGGTCGGTGACGTAGCCGGCGCGCACCCCGCCCGCCTCGAGCACGAAGCCGACCGTCTCGGCGGCGTCGTGCGGCACCGCGAAGGGGCGCACCTGCATCGTCCCGATCGCGAATGCTTCGCCGTCGCGGACCAGGACCGGGGTCACGCCGTCGGCGGCGAATCCGGCCGCCGCGGCGGTGCCGCGGGTGCAGTAGATCGGCGCGCCGAACGAGGCGGCGAACGCGGCCGCCCCGGCGAGATGGTCGCCATGCTCGTGGGTCAGGAGGATCGCGTCGACCGACGCCGGGTCGACCCCGACGAAGCGCAAGCGTTGCACGAGGCGCCGGCAGGAGAAGCCGGCGTCGACGAGCACCCGCACGCCGCCCCCCTCGACGAGGGTGGCGTTGCCGCCGCTGCCGCTTCCCAGTGTCGCCAGCCGGATCGCCATCAGTCTGTCCCCGCCCCGGGCGCGCAGTCTATCGAATCGCGCCGCGCGCCGCCATCGACGACGGGCGTCACCGCGTGCCGGTGTGACCGAACCCGCCCGCGCCGCGATCGGTCGGCGGCAGCTCCGCCACCTCATCGAACCGCGCGCGCGCCACCGGGGCGATCACCAGCTGGGCAATCCGATCGCCGCGCCGGAGGGTCACCGCCTCCTGCCCGAGATTTATCAGGATGACCGCCAGCTCGCCGCGGTAGTCGGAGTCGATCGTGCCGGGAGCGTTCGGGATCCCGATCCCCTGCTTGAGCGCCGCGCCGCTCCGCGGCCGGACCTGGCCTTCGTACCCGTCGGGGATCGCCACCGCGAAGCCGGTCGGCACCAGCCGCCGCTCGCCCGGCCGGAGAACCAGGTCTTCCCGGAGAGCGGCGCGCAGATCGACCCCGCTCGAGCCGGCGGTGGCGGGCGCCGGGAGCGGCAGGTCGTCGTTCCCGGGAAGGCGCCGGAGCGCCACCCGGGGCCCCTCCGGCGAACCGGTCGTCACCAGGCCAGCGGGGCGTCGTCGATGCCCGACCCGGCGGTGTTCCCCAGCACCGCGAGCGTGCTCTGCTGCGCGTCGAACAGCGTGCGCGCCAGATCCTGGAGCGCCCCCACCTCGACCGTGTCGATCCCCGCGAGAATCTCGTCGAGGGTGAACTGCCGGCCGAAGTAGAGCTCCTGGCGCGCCAGGTTGGACATCCGGGAGCTGCTGCTCTCGAGCGAGAGCATCAGGTTCCCCTTCAGGTGATCCTTCGCGAGCTGCAGCTCGGCCGCGCTGACCGGCTCGTCCCTGAGAGTCCGCAGCTCGCGCACCACGAGGTCGAGCACCTCGCGTCCCGATTCCGGCGACATGGCGGCGTAGATCACCAGGTTGCCGGAGTCGATGAACGAGTTCGCCGAGGAGAACACCGAGTAGACCAGGCCGCGCTCCTCGCGGATGTGCTGGAACAGGCGGGAGGACATGGTCCCGCCCAGCACGGTGTTCAGCACGTAGGCCGGGAAGCGGCGGCGGTCGTTCATCGCCACGCCCGGCAGGCCGAGACAGAGGTGCAGCTGCCCCAGCTCCTTCTTCTCCCGGATCGCCCGCGCGGCGCGGTGCGACGGGGCCGGGCCGAGACGGGGAGGCTCGCCCGCCTGCAGGTCGCCGAAGGCCGTGACCAGCGCCCCGTTCAGCCGGTCGTGATCGAGGTTCCCCGCGGCGGTGACCAGGAGATTCGCCGGCCGGTACGAGTCACGGAAGAAGCGGGTCAGCTGGTCGGGCGCCATCCGCCCGACCGAGTCGATGGTCCCCTGGATCGGGCGGCCGAGCGGGTGGTCGCCGTAGAACGCCTCGCTCCAGATGTCGTACACCAGCTCGTCGGCGGTGTCGTCGACCATCTTGATCTCTTCGTAGATGACCTTGCGCTCCTTCTCGATCTCCTCCGGCACGAACTTCGGGTTCCGGACGATGTCGGTCAGCAGGTCGACGGCGGTGTCGAGATTCCGGTCGAGCACCTTGAAATAGAAACAGGTGTGCTCCTTGGTGGTGAAGGCGTCCATCTGCCCGCCGACCGAGTCGATGGTGAGCGCGATCTCCTTCGCGGTGCGGGTCTCGGTGCCCTTGAACAGCAGGTGCTCGATGAAATGCGAGATGCCGTTCTCGGCCGCCGGTTCGTGACGCGAACCCTTCTTCATCCAGACGCCGAGCGCGACCGAGCGGATGTTGGGCATCCGCTCGGAGATCAGCACCAGGCCGTTGGGATGGATCTCCCTCTTGATGCCTTCGTGGGACGTGGTCATGGGTGTCTGGAC
>DATKFL010000516.1:0-5677 GCA_035511355.1 Dongiaceae bacterium | reverse complement strand
GCAACACGACGGCCGGGGTCAGGCCCTGCTCGAGACCGCGAAGCACCGGTTCGAACGCCCACCGCTTCAGTTGGGGCAGATCCCGTTGACGCTCGCCACGCCACCAAGGATTGGCTTCATGCAGTCGTTCCTCGACACTCGGGCCGATACTACTGGGCAGGTCTGTTGGGACTCGTCGGCTCAAATCTCCTCCTGATGACAAGGGGAGTGATACCACAACAGCGCCTGATTCCGGGGCTCGCGTTGTCGTCGTCGCGCCAGTCACAGAGGCCCCCAAGCGAAATACATCCGCAACCAGGGCACCGGCGTCTTCGAGACTCTCAAGACCATCGCCAAGATGGTATTGATGGAGCTGCGCAAGGGGCGGTAGCGCCCTGCCTCGGTTGACCGGCTTCCGTTCGACCTACGCTCCCTTGGCAGCCTTGGCGATCAACCCGGCGACCGCGCTCGGCTGGGAGACGTAGACCGAGTGGCTGCCCGGGACCTCGATCACCGTGGCTCCCGCGCGCTTGGCCATGAGGCGCTGGGCCGGCGGCGGGATCATCCGGTCATCGGTCGCCACCAGATACCAGCTGGGCTTGGTCTTCCAGGCCGGCTGGCTCACGGCGCCGTTGAGCGCTTCGAGACCCCACGGCACCTGCGAGGCGGCCATGAACTCGGCCATCACCGGATCGACGTCGGCCGCGAAGGAGGCCGCGAACTTCTCCCGATCCAGGAACAGGTAGCCATCCTGCGGCGGGAGGATCGGCGGCACCGCCGCTCCCGGCGGTGGATCCTTGATGAGGCTCGCGACCGATTCCCCTTTGTCCGGGGCGAACGCGGCGATGTAGACCAGGCCGACCACGTTCGGATCGTTGCCGGCCTCGGTGATGACGACGCCGCCGTACGAGTGGCCGACCAGGACGACCGGACCGTTCATGGACGCCACGACCCGCTTCGTCGCCATGACGTCGTCGGCAAGAGTGACCGTGGGATTCTGGACGATGCCGACGTTGAAGCGATCCTTCCGCAAGGCGCGGAAGACGCCCTCCCAGCCGGAGCCATCGACAAAGCCACCATGAACGAGAACGACGTTGTTGGTCGCTGAACCGGGGGTAGCAGGCATGACAGGCTCCTTTCCAATGCGCTGCAGGGAGTGGAGGGGACGGCGAACGCCGTCGTCCGGGGGGCCTCGCACCTCTGCGTGATTGGCGGGATGCTACTACAACCCATCCGGTCGGGGGACGACGACACGCACTCGCGAGCATCGCCTCCGTCGCCCGCTAGACCGCCGCGAGGCGTCAGCGCGCCACGTCGGCACCTTCCAGCAACCAGACGTCGCCACCGCGGGGCTGGAACTTGTCGAACAGCACCGCCTTCCCGTCCGGCGACCAGACGGGGTAGTCGATCCGGATCGAAGGATCCTCGAAGGCGAACACCTTCTCCGGCGCGCCCCCCTTGAGCGGCGAGACCCAGAGCGTCTTGTGCTCGACCACGTCGATCAGGCGCGACCCGTCGGGCGAGAACGACGAGTGCGACCCGCCGGCGACCTGCGCCAGGGCGCGCGGTTCGCCGCCGTCGACCGGAATCGCCATCATCCGCCCACCCTCCGACGGCGTCTTGAAGACGATCTCCTTCCCGTCCGGCGTGAACCGCACGAAATGCCCGGTCACTCCGATCGTCGTCAGCGCGTGCGGCGACGAACCGTCGGCGTTCATCACCCACAGCTCCAGCCGCCCGGTCTCGTCCGACTGGTAGGCGATGCGCGCGCCGTCGGGTGAGTAGAACGGGTTGATCTCCATGGCGCGGCCGCTGGTGAGCGGCTTGAGGGCGCCGGTCGCGACGTCGGCTCGCCAGATGTCGGCGGTCCCGGCGCGCGCCGAAAAGAAGACCAGGCTCCTGCCGTCGGGTGACCAGTTCGGCTGGTAGTCGCCGCCGGGGCCGTGGGTCAGGGCCCGCACCGATCCGCTGGCCACCTCGTCGATCCAGACGTTCATCGTGCCGGATCGATCCGAGTTGAACGCCACCTCCCTGCCATCCGGCGACCAGGCGCCGCGGCTGTCCTCGCGCGTCGAGGAGACCACCTGCCCCGGCGGACCGGTCGCCCGGCCGGTGCCGGGGTCGACCGGCAGGCTCCAGATCTCGGCGTTCTGCTGCAGCACGGCGAAGGCGATCCGATGCCCGTCGGGCGCCGGAGTCGGCTCGAGGTCCTGGCCGGCGCCGGTGGTCAGCTGCTCCGGCCGTCCCGAGGGCCTGCCGTCGGTGCCGACCGGAATGCGCCAGAGGTTCAGGCCACCGCTCCGATACGACGAGAACAGGACGGCGCGCCCGGAGGGGGTGAAGACCGGGTGCAGGTCCTGGAAGAGGTCGTCGGTGATCGCCACCGCGGCGCGGGTCGCCACATCCACGAGCCGGATGTCGAAGCGGGTCCCCTCGAGCTGCTCGAAGACGATCCACTTGCCGTCGGGCGACCAGCGCGGCCGCAGATGGGTGACCGCCTCCGAGGCGTCGCTCGTGACCTGGGTCTTGTTCTGCCCCTGCCGATCGGTGACCCAGATGCGTGACGGCCCGACCCAGGCGGCATCCACCGCCAGGCGGGTGCCGTCGGGCGAGACCGCCGGCGCGAAGGCGTTCTCGAGCAGCCGCCGCTCGCGCCCGCTGGCAATCTCGTGCTCGTACACGTCACCGCCGTCGAGCCGTCCGAAGACATCCCCCGGCTCGATGCGCGTCCCCGCGCGGCGCGCCCGCACGTACAACACCGCCGCGCCGTCGGGCGTGAAGGTCGGCTGCAGGGCGTCGTACGGGCCGCTGGTCAGCGCCCGGTCGGCGCCGCTGTCGAGCTCCCGGAGGTGCACCTGCCGGAGCCCGCCGTTCTCCACCGTATAAAGGATGCGCCGCCCGTCGGGCGAGAAGGCCGGGCTCTCCTCGGTCGCCTCCGAGAGGGTCACCTGGGTCAGGCGCACCGCCGACGCCGGCTCGACCGGCGGCGGCCGGCGCCAGAAGAGCGCCACCGCTCCGGCCACCGCCAGCAGGCGCGCGCCCCACAGGACTCCCCGCCGCCAGCCCTGCGACCAGGGGGACGGGGCGGCGGCCTCGCGCGGGCGGAGCGCTTCGAGCCTCTCGACCAGCGCCGCGGCCGACGCCGGGCGGTCGGCGGGCGACTTGGCGAGACAGGCGCGCACCAGGTCGCGCAGGCCGGCCGGCACCGAGGTCGAGATCGACCCCGGCTTCTCGCGCAGGATGGCGGTCATCGTCTCGGCGGCGGTGGCGCGCCGGAAGGGCGGCTGGCCTTCGAGCATCTCGTGGAGGATGACGCCGAAGGCGAACAGGTCGGCGCGCGCGTCGGCCGGCACGCCGCGCACCTGCTCCGGCGCCATGTAGCCGACCGTGCCGAGGACGACCCCTTCGCCGGTCGGCGCCAGGGCGGTGGGGGCCTGGCTCGGCGCGCTCACCGCGCCGCCCGCGGCCGCGTCGGGCCCGCCGCCCGGCGCCGAGACGACCTCCGCCACCTTCGCCAGCCCGAAATCGAGGATCTTGATCCGCCCGTCGGTCGTGACGAACAGGTTCTCCGGCTTGAGATCGCGATGCACGACGCCCTGCGCGTGCGCCGCCGCCAGTCCGCGGGCGGTCTGCAGGGCGAACTCGCGCGCCACCTCGGGCGGCAGCGCCCCGCGCCCGAGTCGCGCGCGCAGGCTCTCCCCTTCGAGCCGCTCGCAGACGAGGTACGGGGTCCCGGCGTGGGTGCCGAGATCGAACAGGGTCAGGATGTTCGGGTGGTTCAGCCGGCCGACGGCGCGCGCCTCCTGCTCGAAGCGGCGCAGCCGCTCCGGGTTGGCGGCGAACGAGGCGGGCAGCATCTTGATCGCCACCTCGCGGTCGATGCGCGCGTCGCGCGCCCGCCAGACTTCCCCCATCGCCCCGGCGCCGAGCGGCCCGAGGACTTCGTACGGCCCGATCTTCTCTCCGGCCTTGAGGCTCATCGCCGCTTTTCCCCGGCGACATGCTGCGCCCGGTTGTAGACCTCGTCGAATCCCGCCGTGTCGGCGGCGTAGGCGCCGCGCAGGTCGCCGTCGCGATCGACGATCGCCAGCCGTCCCGGCGGCGGCACCGGGATCGGCACGCCGAGCGCCGCGGCCAGGGTTGCCGAAGCCTCCGCCCCGGCGCCGGCCACCAGGATGCGCGGCGTGGCGGTGTCCCCGGGCGCCCCGCCCGCGACGACGCCGAGCAGGCGCACGCCGTCGAGACGATCCTCGTCGTAGGTCGAGCCCAGCTCCCGGAACCTGCCGAGAGCGCTGTCGCAGGCCGCGCCGCAGGCGGCGTCGTACAGCCAGACGACCCAGACCGTGCCGCGCAGCGTGTCGCGGTCGATCGGCCGGCCAAGCGCGTCGGCGAGCGCGACTTCCGGCAGGTGCCCGCTCTTCGGCGGCGGCGCCGGGATGCGGCGGAAGCAGGGTTGGGTCAGGGTGATCAGCAGCACCCCGAGGATGAACAAAAAGATGAAGGGGTAGCGCCGTACGGCGCGCCCGATGGGGCCGGGCGCCATCTCAGTCCGTCGGCCGCGGCTTCGGCCCCGGCGGGCCGGGCGTCGCCGCCCGCCCTTCGATCAACTCGGCGATCACGCCCGCGTAGCGGTACTGCCGGAGGTTCTGCCGCGCGTTCAGGAGGACCAGCAGGATGATCACCATCCGCGGCGGGATCTCGAAGGGATGACCGATCAGCCACCACCAGCCGTACAGCCCCGAAAGGCCGGCGGCGACCAGCACGCCGGCCACCGCCAGCCCCATGAAAAGGCGCCGGCGGCGCACCGCCCGCTCGGCGAATCGAACCTCGGATTCGTTCACGGCGCGGGATTATACGCCGCGCCCGGAACGCCTCTTTCAAGGTCTTGACCCTCGCGCGAGACCCAACATAGACTCCGCCCTTCTTAGGCGATGGAGGCAGGAAGTCGTGCGCTGGTGTGGCGGACGCCGTGCGACGCTGGGTGGGGGTGGTGTGATCCGGGCCCACGTGTCTCTGATCGGTGCGCGCTGGGGCGCCGTCTAGCGCATGGCGCAGATCCTCCCGCCCTGGGCCAATCGCATCCCCCTCTACGGCGCGGTGGGGGGCCTCCTCGCCCCCGTGCTGGCGATCGGCTTCGTATGGTATTTCTTCTCCCCCTGGTACACCGACGTCGGCTACCGCCCGGTCCAGCCGGTCCCCTACAGTCACAGGCTGCACGCCGGTGAGATGGGGATCGACTGCCGCTACTGCCACGCCTCGGTCGAAGCCTCGCCGGTGGCGAACGTGCCGCCGACCTCCGTCTGCATGAACTGCCACAAGGTGGTGAAGCGCGACAGCGCGCTCCTCGCGCCGATCCGCGACAGCGCCGCGACCGGCCACCCGATGCAGTGGGTACGGGTGCACAAGCTGCCCGACTACGCCTACTTCAACCATCGCGTGCACATCGCCGCCGGCATCGGCTGCGTCTCCTGCCATGGCCGCATCGACGAGATGGACGTGGTCATGCAGATGAAGCCGCTGAGCATGGGGTGGTGCCTCGACTGCCACCGCAATCCGGGGCCGAATCGCCGGCCCGTGAGCGAGGTCACCAACATGAAGTGGACGCCCCCGCGCGATCGCGCGGCGCTCGCCGCGAAGCTCCAGGAGGAGCATCCGGTCAACCCGCCCGTCACCTGCTCGGGGTGCCACCGATGAGCCG
>DATKFL010000515.1:0-5614 GCA_035511355.1 Dongiaceae bacterium | reverse complement strand
GGTTGTGATGGGCTCCACCCGGGGAGGAACGATGGTCGAACCGATCGGCGAGCGGAACAAGCAGGTGATTCGGCGGCTTCTTGAGGAGTCGGACCGCGGCAATCTCGAGGCCGTGGAGGCGCTGTATTCGCCGGACTTCGTCGACCACAACCCCTCGGCGATCCGCCGCGGCGCCCTGGGGCGCGCGGGACTGCGGATGGTTTTCGGTGCGGTTCTGCGGGCATTTCCGGACACCCGCCACACCATCGAGGATCTCGTCTCCGAGGGGGATCGGGTCGCCGCCCGCATCACCGCGCGCGGCACCCATACCGGTGAGTTCATGGGAATCCCGCCCTCCGGCGCACTCCTCGAGCAGACCAACATCGTCATCTACCGGATCCTCGAGGGCCGCATCGCCGAGCGCTGGAGCTACGAGGTGGAGGGCCTCCTCGACCAGATCCGATCGGCCCGGCGGGGCTCCGTCTAGATGGGCCGCCTGGCGGCCCTGGCTGCGGTGGTGTTGTGGGGCCTGTCGTTCGTCGCCACCAAGCGGGCGCTCCTCGAGCTGTCCCCGCTGACGCTGATCTTCATCCGGTTCGCTCTCGGCGCGCTGGTCCTGCATCTCATTCTCTGGCTGCGACGCAAGCCGGTTGGCGCGCCGCGCGCCGAACTCCCTGCGCTGGCCCTGATGGGGTTCATCGGAGTGTTCGTTCACCAGATGCTTCAAGTGTACGGGCTGAGCCTGACTACGGCGGTCCGCACCGGCTGGCTCGTGGGGTTGATCCCGATCTGGTCGGCCATCCTGGGGGCGGTCTTCCTGGGGGAGCGGTTCGGCGGCAGGCGAATCCTTGGGCTCGCGGCCGGCGTCGCCGGCGCGATCCTGGTGATCACTCGCGGCGAGGTCGCTTGGGGCGCGTTCGCCTTGCCCGCCAGGCGAGGCGACCTCCTCATCCTGGCCAGCACGTTCAACTGGGCCGTCTACAGCATCATTGGGAGGAACACCCTCAGGCGACTCGGGAGCGGGCGCGCGACGGCGACGGCCATGCTGTTCGGCTGGGCCATGATCGTGCCGTTCTTCCTCGATGAGCGCCTGGAACTCGCCCCCCTTCAGGCCGTCTCCCTCCCAACGATGATCGCCGTGCTCTTCCTGGGGGTCGGATGCTCGGGGCTCGCCTACCTCTGCTGGTACGCGGCGCTCGATCGTCTCCCGATCTCGGAGGTGGCGGCGTTCCTGTATCTCGAACCGCTCGTGACCCTGGCGGCGGCCGCGACGCTGCTGCACGAGCCCATCGCGGCAACGACGATCGCGGGAGGCATGCTGGCCCTGGCGGGAGTTGCCCTGGTGCAGCAGGCCGAGGGGCGGGACCGGACGGTTCGCGCGGCGACCGGCGCGGGCGCGGACTGAATCCGGCCGCCGACCGGGCGGAAGTCAGGACGAGAACCGGGCGCGATCAGCCCGGCGGTTCTAGAGCGCCGCGACCGACCTCTCGGCGGCGACCCGGGCGGCGCCGCCGCGCCGGGCGATCGGCTCGCCGAGCGCCTCGCGCAGCACCTGGGTGACGTCCCCGACGAAGACGAACCGGAGACCCTTGCGGAAGAGCCGCGGCACGTCGTCGAGGTTCTTGCGGTTCGCTTCCGGGAGGATCACCGTCTCGATGTTCGCGCGGCGCGCCGCCAGGACCTTCTCCTTCACGCCGCCGATCGGCAGCACGTTGCCGCGCAGGGTGATCTCCCCGGTCATCGCGACGCCGTGCTTCACCGGGCGGCCGGTCAGGACCGACAGGATGGCGGTGGCCATCGTGATGCCGGCCGACGGACCGTCCTTCGGGATGGCGCCCTCGGGGACATGCACGTGCACGTCGAGATCGCCGAACACCGACCCCGAGACGCCGAACTCGGCGGCCCGCGAGCGGGCCCACGACAACGCCGCCTGCGCCGACTCCTTCATCACGGTGCCGAGGTGCCCGGTCAGGATCAGCCGGCCGCGTCCCTGCATGGTGGTCGCCTCGACGAACAGGATTTCGCCCCCCGCCGCGGTCCAGGCGAGACCGGTGGCGACGCCGATCTGATCGCGCGCCAGCGCCATCTCCGGGGTGACCCGCGGCACGCCGAGGAGGTCCTCGACCATCCTGGGGGTCACCGCGAACGGACCGGTCTCCCCGTCGGCGACCCGCCGCGCCAGCTTGCGGCAGAGCTTGGCGATCTCCCGCTCGAGGTTTCGAAGACCCGCCTCGCGGGTGTACTTCTCGATCACCGTCTGGAGCGCCTTGTCGGAGAGGGTGACCTGGGGTTCCGCGAGGCCGTTCTCGTCGATCTGCTTCGGGATCAGGTGCCGCCGCGCGATCTCGACCTTCTCCTCCTCAGTGTACCCGGAGAGCGAGATCACCTCCATCCGGTCGCGGAAGGCCGGCTGGATCGGGTCGAGCAGGTTCGCGGTGGTCACGAACAGGACGTTCGACAGGTCGAACGGGGCGTTCAGGTAGTGATCGCGGAAGCTGTTGTTCTGCTCCGGGTCGAGCACCTCGAGCAGCGCCGCCGACGGGTCGCCGCGGTAGTCCGCGCCGATCTTGTCGACCTCGTCCAGCATGAAGACCGGGTTGTTCGACCCGGCCTGCGACATCCCCTGGATGATGCGCCCCGGCATCGAGCCGACATAGGTCCGGCGGTGCCCGCGGATCTCCGCCTCGTCGCGCACCCCGCCCAGCGAGATGCGCACGAACTTGCGCCCGAGCGCGCGCGCGATCGACCGCCCGAGCGAGGTCTTCCCGACGCCCGGCGGGCCGACGAAGCAGAGGATCGGACCGCGCATCTTCTTCTTGAGCTTGCGGACCGCGAGGTACTCGATGATCCGCTCCTTGATCCCTTCGAGACCGTAGTGGTCGTCGTCGAGGATCGCCTGCGCCTTCTTCAGGTCGAGATTGTCCTTGGTCTGGATCGACCAGGGGAGGTTGACCATCCAGTCGAGGTAGTTGCGCACCGTGGCGGTCTCGGCCGAGTCGGGATGCATCCGCTCGAGCTTGTTGACCTGGCGCTCGACCTCCTCGTGCACCTTCTTCGGCATCTTCGCCTTCTTGGCCTTGTCGCGGAACGCCTCGACCTCCTCGGCCAGGTCGTTCCCCTCCCCGAGCTCCGACTGGATCGCCTTCAGCTGCTGGCGCAGGAAGTACTCGCGCTGCGACTTGTCGATCTCCTCCTTGGCGTGCGTGTTGATCTCCTGCTGCATGGTCAGGAGATCGATCTCGCGGTTCAGCAGCTCGTGGGTCTTCTTCAGGCGCAGGAGCGGGTCGATGATCTTGAGGAGCGACTGCGCGTCGTCGATCTTGAGGTCGAGGTTGCTCGCGACCAGGTCGGCGAGGCGCCCCGGGTCCTCGAGGTTGCCGGCGATGACCATGACCTCCGAGGAGATCGGCTTGCCGAGGCTGACGCTGCGCTCGAGCGCCTTCTTCGTGCTCTTGGTGAGCGCCTCGAGCTCGAGCGTCGCCTCGACGGACGGCTCGACGACGCGCGCGATCTTCGCCTCGAGGTACGGGTCCTTGCGGCCGAACGACTCGACCTTGGCGCGGCAGACCCCCTGCACGAGGACGCGGATGCGCGCGTCCGGGAGCTTCAGCATGCGCATGATCACGCCGACGGTGCCGATGTTGTAGAGGTCCTTCTCGGCCGGCTCGTCGTTCTGGCCGTCCTTCTGGGCCAGCATCAGGATCATGCGGTTCTCGGAGAGCGCCTTCTCCACCGCCTTGATGGAGCGCTCGCGGCTCACCGACAGGGGCACGATGATGAACGGGTAGACGACGAGATCGCGGAGCGGCAGGACCGGCAGCTCCTTCGGGATGCGGGGCAGATCCTCGGTGACGTCGACGCGCGATGTGGTCATTCCTTCTCCCTGACCCGGATGGTCACCTCGCCGCCGCGACGGTTCGGCACCTTCGGAAAGGTCACCTCGAGCACCCCTTCGTGCAGCGATGCGATCGCCTCGCGGGTGTTCACCGGCGAGGCGATGTGCACGACGCGCTTGAACTTGCCGTAGCCGCGCTCGAGGCAGTGGTAGCGACCCCGGCCGGCGGCGGTCCCGCCGGCCCGGCGCTTCTCGCCGCGCAGGATCAGCCGGTTCCCCTCGACCGTCATCGAGACATCCTTCATCGCGACGCCGGGGACCTCGAATTTCACCACCAGGGCGCTGTCGGTCTCGTAGACGTCGGCGCTCGGCAGCCAGGCGCCGCCGCTCTCGACCTCGGCGCCGGAGGAGCGCAGCTCCAGCAGGTTGTCGAACAGGCGGTTGATCTCGCTCTGGATGCGGCTGATTTCCGCGAAGGGCCCGATGCTCGCCATGCCGAACGCTCCTCCCCGACCGCGGACGAACCGCGCGGCGGCGTCAATATAGTGGCGGGGGCGGCCCCCCGCAACCCTACTTGCGCTGCTCGAGGATGCCCTTGAGCTCGCGCATGAATTGGTCGACGTCCTGGAACTGGCGGTAGACGCTGGCGAAGCGCACGTAGGCGACCGTGTCGAGGTCCCGGAGCGCCTCCATGACGGTCTCGCCGATGACCCGGGTCGGGATCTCGCGCTCCGCCGACTCCTGCAGCTTCTGCTCGATGCGGTCGGCGATCGCCTCGAGCGCCGCCGGGGAGACCGGCCGCTTCTCGGAGGCCCGCCGGAGCCCCGCGAGGAGCTTGTTGCGGTCGTACGGCTCGCGCCGCTCGTCCTTCTTCACCACCATGAACGCAATCTCGTCGATGCGCTCGTAGGAGGTGAAGCGCCGCCCGCACTTCAGGCACTCGCGCCGGCGACGGATGACCCGCCCGTCCTTTCCTTCGCGCGAGTCGACCACCTTGTCCTCGAGGTGGGCGCAGAAGGGGCACTTCATGGCCGGCCCTCCGGCGCGGCGGTCCCCGCGGCGCCGGCCGCCGGCGGCGCCTGCGCCAGCGAGCGGACATCCGCGGCGCGCACGCCGTCACGCCACATCAGGAGCAGTCCGATGACGATCGGCGGCAGCATGGTGATGGCGTGCTGGGTGATCGCCACGGCGCCCGCCACCGCCGGCGGCACGCCCCACAGGTCGGTGAGCGAGATCTGGCAGAAGAACTCGTACGCGCCGACCCCGCCCGGCGTCGGCACCGAGATGCCGACGGTCAGCGCCACCATCAGCAGGAACGTGTCGAAGAAGTGCAGCGGCAGGTCGAAGGCCAGAAGCCCGCAATAGACCGACAGGTCGATCATCAGCCACATGACGATCGACGAGGCGATGATGGCGCTCAGCTCGCGCGCCCGCCGGATCGAGCCCAGCCCGCCGAGGAACGACTCGAGAATCAGGATCGCCTTCCCCAGCCAGGTCTCCGCACCTCCCCGGTTGAGCCGGTGCAGGAAGTCGACCACCTTCTTCGGGAAGACCACGAGGAAGATGACCAGCGGCAGGAAGATCGCCACGACCAGGAGCGCCGCGAAGGCGCCGTCCCGCAGGAGACTCGCCGCCTGGCTGCGCACGCCGCCGTCGGGCGGCGCCAGCAGCGCCCGCCCGTGCGCCGACAGGCTGAAGAACAGGAAGAACGCCATGACCGTCATCGCGTCGAACAGGCGCTCGAGCGCGATCGTGGCGATCGCGGCGCTCGACGCCACCCGCTCGCGCCGCGCCAGCAGG
>DATKFL010000514.1:0-4848 GCA_035511355.1 Dongiaceae bacterium | reverse complement strand
CGCTCCGGGAGGCGGGCGATGCGCACGGGGCGATGGAGATGTTCGGGCAGGCGACCGATCTCGACCATGAATCGATCCTCCCGCAGCTCGGCGCGGCGACGGTCCTGGTGCGGTCGGGACAGGTCCGGATCGCCTCGGTGGTCTACGACACGCTCCTCGAACAGGCGCCCTGGGCGCGCACCCGCATCCTCGAATCGGCCGCGGGGATGCGCATCTCGCGATCCGACTGGGAAGGGGCGCTCGAGCTGTACGACCGTGCCGTCCTGCCGGAGAACGGGACGCTCCCGACCCTCCTGGCGCTCTACGGGAAGGGGTACGCACTCCTGCAGGTCGATCGCGCCGCCGAGGCGGAGTACTTCCTGAGTCTTCTCATCGATCGGGCGCCCGCGCCCTACGACGGCCCGTACCGCGGCCGGGAAGTGCTGTTTCGCGCCTACGGCGATCTGGTCGACTATTTCGCTTCGAAGGGCCGGAACGATCGGGTCGAGTCCCTGCTGCGCGGCGCGGTGGCGCGCGACGGGGCTCCGACCCGCTTGGCCCGCCGCCTGGCCGACCTGCTCGCGGGGGAAGGTGGCGCCACCGAGGCGGCGACCGTGCTCGATCACGCCCTCAGGACCGCCGAGCCTGACGAGGATCCGCTCGAGATCGGCGAGACGGCGCTCCTCCTGGCACGGGTGCGCCACGGTGCGGGGCGTCCCTCCGGGCGCGCCCGCGCCGAGACCAGCCGCACGCTCACCCTGGCTTACGATCGTGTGCCCGAATCGGCTCCCGGTGCCGCCCACTACCGGCTGGCGCGCGCCTTCGCCCTCGCCGGCGAGCCGGAGCGGAGCCTCGCCTGTCTCGTGCGCGCCCGTACGGCCGGTTATCTTCCGCCGGAAGCTGCCGCGGAACCGGATCTCGCGAACCTGCGATCGCTCCCCGCGTTCCAGAAACTGGTCACGCCCTGAGCCCCGACTGCCCTAAACCGCTGCCGCAATCTGTCACGCTGACACGGCGGGTCAGACCGGTCTGTCGCTGATTGCGCCCGAAATCCGTAAGGTGTCCAGACCAGGCACGCGGCCGATCACGGCGCCGTCACCGGTGGTCCGGGTGGAGCCACTTGCGCGCGCCGGCGGGTTGACGCTTCAGCCGGCTGACATGGTACCGGGGTTGCTTCAGGGGTGGATGGGACGGGCCGGTTCGCCGGCGACGTCCGGAGGTGGAGCAACGATGAAGCGGATGAGTCTGGTGCTGGCGGCTGTGGCGGTCGTGGCGTTGGGCGCCGTATTCCCCGCGTCGGCGGAGACGACGAAGGAAAAGACCTGCTCCGTCGCAGGCGGGGACGGCACCCTGACCTACGACTGCGATTTCCACGTGAAGCACTACACCACTGGGTCGCCGGTCACCCTGTCGATCGGCTACGCCTGTGAGGGGTCGTGCGGATCGGTGGTCAGTTTCGGCCTCGACGAAGTCCCGTTCACCCCGGCCGGCGTCGCCGGTCACATGGTGAGCGGCCGACGGCTCTCGAGCGGGCTCGAGCTGACCTTCGTGTTCGACTCGCTCAACAAGAAGGCGCCCGGCAACGGCACCGGCATGGCTCACTTCGTGATGACCATGATGATGCCGGACGGCACGGGCGGGCTGATGGTCGTGCATTGCCCGATCGACGTGCACCTCAACGACACCGGCAAGAGCGAGTAGGACAGCCCGGCAACCTCGGGCCGGCCTGAGTCCCGGCCGGCCCTTCGGGGGCCACGCCCCCGGCCGCGGGCAGGCGGCCACGGAGCCCGGCGCACGCTGGTCCGACGGACAGTCGGGCTGGTGCGCCGGGCTCTCGCGTTTCTAGCGCGCCAGCGTGACCTTGGCGTCCTTCTCGAGATTGACCTGGATGAGGTCGTCGGTCTTGATCACCGCCTCGCGACCCTTGGTGGTGCCGGCGACCGCGGTGCCGACCGCAGCGCCAATCGCGGCGCCGCCACCGGTGCTCTTGCCGGTCACCTTCCCGAGGAGCGCGCCCGCGACGGCGCTGCCGCCGATGATCGCACCCTTCTTGGCGGCGCTTCCCTCTGCCGCCTTGGTGAATCCCGCGGCGATCGCCGCCTTGTGACCGTCGGGCGAGACGATCGAGGAGAACTGAATCGAGAGCGCCCCGCCGGTCTCCTTGAACCCCTTGCTCGCCGACTTCACGTCGCTGTAGGTGCCCCGGACCTGGCTGCCGGCCGGGAAGGCGACCCGGTCGCCGATGACGATCGGCTCCTTGAGGGTTGCGACCACGGCGTCGCCGACCTGGGCGGTCTCCGACGTCAGCTCGGCGGCGAAGCCGAGTGACAACGGCGTCCCGGCCGGGATCCTGAGGGACACGGTCTCCGGCGCCGCGACGGCCGGCACCTTCGTGCCCCGCTCTTCCGGAATGCTCCCGGAGTTGTGCGCCGCGGGCGGCGCGACCGGAGGCGGGGTGGTCGGAGCGGCGGCGGGCGCCGTGGCATCGGTGGTCGCCGGTGGCGGCGCCTGGTCGGGCGTCACGGCGGCGGTCTCGGTGGGCGCCTGCTGGCCTCCGCACGCGAACAGCGCGGCCCCGGTCAGGACCATCACTCCCAGAACCAGAAGAGCCTTGTGTCGCTGAGTCATCAGTTCCTCCCGAAGATCGATGAATGGTCTCGCGGTCCAGACGCCCCATCGTCCAACGGCGCCGGACCGTATTCCGGGTCTATATAGCCGCTCGACGGGAGAGCGTCAATCGCCGCGGTGCCGGGCGGGCACGCCCGCCCAGGCCCGAATCCATCCAACAAACCGGATTGCCATCCAATATCCAGACTTTTGAACCACTCCGAGGCGATCCGAGCCTCCAAATCGGATCCATCGATGGTCGGCAAGCGACTCAATCGCGGTGCTTTAGCCACGCGGGCAGCTCCATGCGGTTCAGTGGCAGCACGCTTGCAGTGGCCGACTCGCCTTGCTCATCGTTGCGCGCGGCGGGGGCCGCGCGGGTCATCCGTCCGGAGCTTCTGAAGTTCTCATCAACCGTTTTTCTAAAGGAGACTCACGAATGAAGAAGTTCGCATTCGCGGCGTTCCTGGCACTGGGCCTTCTGGCCCTGCTGGCGCCGCCCCAGGCCTTCGCGGCCGACGAGAAGCCGTTCACCCTGCACGGCGAAGTCCGCTTCCGTGCGGACTACACCTCCAACGCCAGCGACTACGACAGCGACGTCGACGATGCGGCCATGTACTGGCCGTACCGCGCCCGCATCGCTGCCGAAGGGCACTTCAGCGACAACGTCAGCGCCTGGATCGAGTTCCAGAACACCGGCGTGTTCGGGGAGCAGGGACTGTTCCTCGGTCCCTTCGACGCCACCGCACCGCGCCGGCTCAACGACATCCGCAGCGACACGCAGCTCTACCAGGCCGCCATCACCCTCGACAAGCTCTGGAGCGACAACTTCTCGCTCCGGTTCGGCCGTCAGGAGATGGTGCTCGGGAACGAGTTCCTGTTCGGCGACGAGGACTTCTACAGCGGCATCTCGCACGACGGAGTCGTCGCGATGTGGAACCACAAGAAGTGGAACCTCACCGCCTGGTACGACCGCGCGCTCGAGAACGTGGTGTTCCAGTACCCGGGCGGCGACGTGCCGCCGGCCGTGGCCGGCGTGGGCGACAGCAGCAACATCGATCACTTCGGCGGTTACCTCACCTTCGCCGTGGGCAAGAAATCGGTGGTCGACGTCTACGTGTTCAACGTGAACGATCGTCCGGTGGGCGGCCAGTACCAGACCGTCGGCGGCCGTTTCGCGCGCGACAACTGGGACAAGGGCTTCATCTGGAACGTCGAGCTCGCGACCCAGTTCGGCACCGCGGCCAGCGCCCGCTTCGTGGGCGGCGCCTCGGACATCGATCAGTCCGGCATGGGCGGCGAGGGCATGTTCGGGTTCAACTTCGGCGGCGGGAAGCGGGTTCACCGGGTGTACGGCAAGTTCGAGTACGCCACCGGCGACGACGCCACCACCACGGACGAGAACGAGGGCTTCATCAACAACTGGGGTGAGGTCCATGGTCGCACCGGCAAGGGCGACTGGTTCCAGGTGGCCGGCAACTCGACGTTCGTGAGCAGCACCAACGGCGCCGGCGGCCTGCAGGCCTTCTCGGTCGGCTACACCGGCCGGTTCAGCGACAAGCACGAGATCGGCGCGGCGTTCTGGGACTACTCGCTCGAGGAGGACAGCGGCGCCGCCACGGGCAGCAACCTCGGCACCGCGTTCGACCTCTGGTACGGCTACACCTACTCGAAGAACGTGACCTTCGAGGCTTCCTACTCGAACCTGAGCCCGGACGACGCCCTCCCCGGCGGCGCCGGCGCCCCGAGCGACTCGGTCGAGCGTCTTTACGGCCAGGTCCGGCTCCGCTTCTAAGAGCCGCACGCAGTCGCAACCACGACCCCCGCGGGGTGCTCCCCCGCGGGGGTTTTTTCATGTCCGCGATTCGGGCGAACCGAGCGCGTCGAACGCCTGCCAGAAGGAGGGGTAGGATTTCGTGACGCAGTCGGGATCGAGGATCGAGACTCCCGGGAGCCGGAGTCCGGCGACGGCGAAGGCCATCGCCATCCGGTGATCGCGGCGAGGATCGATCGGGGCGCCCGCGAGCGGCGCCGGGTCGATCCGGAGCCCGTCGGCGCGCGGCGTCGCCCGACCCCCGAGCGCCGCGATCGCGGCGCACAGCGCCTCGATCCGATCGCTTTCCTTGAAGCGGAGATGCGGGACCCCCGCGATCGTCGTGGGGCCGGAAGCGAACAGCGCCGCCACCGCGAGGGTCGGCGCCAGGTCGGGAAAGTCGCGCAGATCGGCGTCGATCCCGCGGAGCGGGCCGCCTCCCTCGACTT
>DATKFL010000513.1:0-2630 GCA_035511355.1 Dongiaceae bacterium | reverse complement strand
GCGATCAGACGCTCCGCACCTGCCGCCGTTGCGGCGCCGTCTCGGCGCCGCCCGCGCCGGCGCGCGCGCCCTCCCGGTAGGGCTCCCTCTCGTGCCGGGAGCGCCGATCGTCGACCTGCACACCCACATCCTGCCTCCCGACCTGCCGGACCTCGGGGCGCTGTACGGCTGCGGCGGGTTCGTGCACCTCGATCGGGCCGGGGCGCCGCCGGGACGCGGCCGGATGATGCTCGACGGCCGGCTCTTCCGCGAGGTGCCCGACACCACCTGGGATCCCGGGCGCCGCCTCGAGGAGTGCGACCGGAGCGGCGTCGACGTGCAGGTGCTGTCGACGGTCCCGGTGATGTTCAACTACTGGGCCGAGCCGGCGCACGGGCTCGATCTCGCCCGCCGCCTGAACGATCACCTCGCCGCGACCGTCGCCGCGCACCCGAAGCGGTTCGCCGGTCTCGCCACCTTGCCGCTGCAGGCGCCCGAACGTGCGGCGCGGGAGCTCGAGCGATCGGTGCGCGAACTCGGCCTCGACGGCGCCCAGATCGGCACCCACGTCAACGGCGCCAATCTCGACGACCCGGCGCTCTTCCCGGTCTTCGAGGCGGCTCAGGATCTCGACGCCGCGGTGTTCGTGCACCCCTGGGACATGCTGGCGCCGGAGCGGATGCGCCGCTTCTGGCTGCCGTGGCTGGTCGGGATGCCGTCCGAGCTGGCTCTGGCGATCGCGTCGGTGATCTTCTCGGGCCTGCTCGAACGGCTGCCGCGGCTGCGCCTGGCCTTCGCGCACGGCGGCGGCGCTTTTCCCGGGACGATCGGGCGGATCGAGCATGGCTTCGAGGCGCGCCCCGACCTCTGCGCGGTCGCCACCACGACGCCACCGCGCGCGCAGGCGCGGCGGATCTACGTCGACTCGCTGGTGCACGACGCCGAGGCGCTGCGCGGCCTCCTGCGTCTCTTCGGGCCCGACCGGGTGGCGCTCGGGAGCGACTACCCCTTCCCGCTCGGCGAATCGGCGCCCGGGACCCTCGTCCGATCGCTCGGCGAGATCGACGGGGCGACCCGGGCCCGGCTTCTCGGCGGGACGGCGCTCGAGTTCCTCGGCCGCGACGCCGCGGAGTTCGCGCGATGAGCGCCGCGCCGGCGCCGCTCGACGAGGAGGGGGCGCGACGTCTCGACCTCGACGACCCGCTCTCCTCTTTCCGGTCGCGCTTCGAGATCCCCGCCGGGCGCGGCGGAGCGCCGGTCATCTATTTCTGCGGCAACTCGCTCGGCCTGATGCCGAAGACCGCCCGCGCCCTGGTCGACGAGGAGATGGACGACTGGGCGGCGCTGGCGGTCGAGGGGCACTTCGAGGCGCGCCGCCCCTGGTTCTCGTACCACGAGCAATTCCGCGACCTCGGCGCGCGGCTGGTCGGCGCGCGCCCGGGCGAAGTCGTCATGATGAACTCGCTCACCGTGAATCTCCACCTCATGCTGGCGACCTTCTACCGCCCGACCGCCGACCGGCATCTCATCCTGATCGAGGAGGGGGCGTTCCCGTCCGACGCCTATGCCGTCGCGACCCACGTCGCGCAGCGCGGCCGCCGGGCCGACACGTCGATCCTCCTTGCGCGGCCGCGCACCGGCGAAGCGACGCTGCGCACCGAGGATCTGGAGCAGCTGTTCGAGACCCGCGGCCGGGAGATCGCGGTCGCGCTCCTCCCGGGCGTGCAGTACCTCACCGGTCAGGTGCTCGATCTGCCGCGGCTCGCCGCCGCGGCGCGCCGGCAGGGGTGCGTGGTCGGGCTCGATCTCGCGCACGCCGCCGGCAACATCGAACTGCGGCTGCACGAGTGGCCGGTCGATTTCGCGGTCTGGTGCTCGTACAAGTACCTCAACAGCGGCCCCGGCGCGGTCGCGGGATGCTTCGTGCACGAGCGTCATGGACGGAACCCGGCGCTGCCGCGTCTCGCGGGATGGTGGGGCAACGACCCGGCGACCCGCTTTCGGATGACCCCCGAGTTCGTGCCGCGCGCCGGCGCCGACGGCTGGCAGGTGTCGAACCCGCCGATCCTGGCGATGGCGCCGCTCCTGGCGTCGCTCCGGATCTTCGAAGAGGCCGGGATGGAGGCGCTCCGCCGCCGGTCGGTGCGGCTGACCGATTACCTGCTGGCGCTGCTCGATCGGATGCCGGCCGGCCGGGTGGAGGTGATCACCCCGCGCCGGGTCGACGAACGCGGCTGTCAGCTCTCGTTGCGCGCGCGGCGCGGCGGGCGGAACCTTCTCGAGGCGCTCAAGGAGGGGGGCGTGGTGTGCGATTTCCGCGAGCCGGACATCGTGCGGGTCGCGCCGGCGCCGCTCTACAACACCTTCCACGAGGTCTGGCGCTTCGCGCGCCTCCTCGAACAGGCGACCGCGTGAGCGGCGGGCGCGGCACCGTGGTGCAGGTCGGCGCGGGGCTGGGCGGTGCGCTCATGTCGATCCTCCTCGGGCGCGCCGGGTTCGAGGTGCGCGCCTTCGAGATGCGCTCCGACCCGCGCCGGGGCCCACTCGTCGGCGGGCGATCGATCAATCTGGCGCTGTCGGCGCGCGGGCTGCACGCCCTCGAGCGGGTCGGGCTCCGCGAGCAGGTGCTCGCGATCGGCGTGCCGATGCGC
>DATKFL010000512.1:0-5082 GCA_035511355.1 Dongiaceae bacterium | reverse complement strand
GCGCGGCTCGCGCCGAGTGCCATCCGGATCCCCAGTTCGCGCGTGCGCTGGCTGACGCCGTAGGCGACGACGCCGTACACCCCGACCGCCGCGAGGAGCAGCGCTGCGGCGGCGAACAGGGCGAGGAGCGCCAGCGCGAAGCGGCGCTCGCCGGTCCCGTAGTCGAGCAGGTACTGCAGCGTGCGGGTCGCCGAGACCGCCTGGTCCGGGTCGGCCGCCAGGACGACGGCGCGCGCCGGAGATGCGAGCGCGCCCGGATCGGTCGTGGTGCGCAGGACGAACGAAGCGCTCTGGGTCGGCCGCTGCGCGACCGGCTCGTAGACCTGCATGGTCGCGTCGCGATCGAGCCCGTACTGGCGCACGCTGCCGACCACGCCGACGATCGTGCGCGGCACCTCCGGGTCGATGCCGAGGAGGACGCGCTTGCCGATCGGGTCCTCCCCCGCGAAGATGCGCCGGACCAGGAGCTCGTTGACGATCGCGACCCGCGTCGAGTCGGCGGCGTCGTGCGCGTCGAACGGGCGCCCGGCGCGCAGCGGGATCCCCATCGTGGAGAAAAAGCCGGGGCTCACGGCCGCCCAGTTGGCGGAGAGGCTCTGGTCGGGCGGCTGGGGCCGCCCCTCGACCTCGAACGAGTAGATCAGGTCGCTGTCGCCGCTCGGGATGGTG
Organism: Dongiaceae bacterium; assembly: GCA_035511355.1. Taxonomy (GTDB): domain Bacteria; phylum Acidobacteriota; class Polarisedimenticolia; order Gp22-AA2; family Gp22-AA2; genus DATKFL01. The sequence goes on along the minus strand of DATKFL010000512.1, from coordinate 4,413 downwards.
GACGCCATGGCGGCAGTGCGCACCCCGGGGAGCGCCGCGAGCCCCTCGACCACCTTGTCGTAGAACGCCGCCTGCGCGGGCCGATCGGGGTAGCGCCGCTGCGGAAGCCGCACGTCGAGGGTCAGGACGTTCCTAGGATCGAATCCCGGATCGACGCGCAGGAGATGCTCGAGGCTCCTCACCTGAAGCCCGGTGCCGATCAGGAGCACGAGCGCGAGGGCGACCTGCGCCGACACCAGCGCGGCGCGCACCCTCTGGCTCATCCGGCCGCGGACGCCGCGCCCCCCCTCCGCGAGCGCGCCGTGCAGCCGCGCCCGCGCCAGGAGGACTCCCGGGATCGACCCGAACAGGAGCCCCGAGACGATCGACACCGCGAGAGCGAGCAGGAGCACCCTGCCGTCGACCGCGAGACCGTCGATGCGCGGCAGGTTCGCCGGCCGGGCGATCCGGATGAGATCGACGCCCCACCATCCGAGAAGCGCCCCGACCGCGCCCCCGGCGAGGGACAGGAGCACGCTCTCGGTCAGCAGCTGGCGCAGGAGACGGCCGCTGCCCGCGCCGAGCGCGGCCCGGAGCGCCATCTCCGGCCGCCGCGTCGCCGCACGCGCCAGGACGAGATTCGCGACGTTCGCGCAGGCGAGCAGGAGAAGACAGGCCACGGCGCCCGACAGGGCGTACAGCGCCGGGCGCACGCTGCCGACCACCTCGTCCATGAGCGGCACCACCCGGACGGTCCAGGCGGCGTTGGTGTCGGGGCGATCCTTTTCGAGGCGCGCGGCGATCGCCCGGAGGTCGGCCTGGGCCGCCTCGGTGCTCACGCCGGGCTTGAGCCGCGCCATCGCCAGCAGGTAGTGGCTGCCGTGCCGCTCGCGCTCCTCGGCGCTGAAGACGCGCGGGGTCAGGAGGTCGGCGCCGACGGGAAGCGTCACCCCGCGCGGCAGGATGCCGACGATCGTGTGCGGCTCGGCGTCGAGGTTCATCGACGTGCCGAGGACCTCGGGCCGGCCGCCGAAGCGGCGCGCCCAGAGGGAGTCGGTGATGACCACGGAGCGAGGTCCGCCGGCGGCCTCCTCTTCGGCGGTGAACAGGCGGCCGCGCGCCGGCGCGAGACCGGCGATCGCGCCCAGTTCGTGAGTCGCGCTGAGCACGGTCAGCGGCTCGGGATCCCCCTGGCCGGTCAGGACCGTGGTGTCCTCCTCGAACGCGGCGAACGCCTCGAACGAATGCTGCGCCGCCTCGTAGTCGACGTAGTTGCCGGGCGAGACCGCGAACCTGTCCCAGCCGCGCGACGGCTTGCTGTCGTAGACCATCACGACGCGGTCGGCGTCGGGGTACGGCAGCGGGCGCAGGAGGACCGACCCGACGACGCTGGCGATCGCGGTGGTCGCGCCGATGCCGATCGCGAGCGTCGCGACGGCGGCGGCGGTGTAGCCGGGCGATTTCAGGAGGAGCCGGAATCCGAAACGCAGGTCCTGCAGCATGCTCTCCCTTTCAGGAGGCCACGGCCCCGGCGGCGGCGCTGCCGGCACGGCGGCCGGTGTCGCCCGGCCCGGCCTTCTCGATCCACCCGTCCTTGAGGCGGATGACCCGGTGACTGCGCGCGGCGTTCTCCTCCGAGTGGGTGACCTGCACGATGGTGGTGCCGGCGCCGTTCAGGCCGGCGAACAGGTCCATGATTTCGCGGCCCTGCTCGGAGTGCAGGTTCCCGGTCGGCTCGTCGGCCAGGATCAGCGTCGGCTTGCCGATCACCGCGCGCGCCACGCCGACCAGCTGCTGCTGGCCGCCCGAGAGCTGCGAGGGGTAGAGGTCCTTCTTCCCGACGATGCGGAACCGGTCGAGGATGTCGCACACCGCCGACTGGCGTTCCTTCCGCCCGACGTTGCGGTACGACAGCGGCACCTCGAGATTCTCGTAGACCGTGAGGTCGTCGATGAGGTGGTACGACTGGAAGACGAAGCCGATGGTGCGCCGGCCGCGGTCGGCGCGCGCCTTGGGCCGGAGCGCCTGGATCTCCTGGTCGAGGAGGCGGTACGAGCCGGTGAACTCGCCGTCCAGCAGCCCGAGGATCTGGAGGAGGGTCGACTTCCCCGCCCCCGACGGCCCCATGATCGAGACGAATTCCCCTTCGGCGATGGCCAGGTCGATCTGGCGCAGGATGAAGGTGCGGGCGGCGCCGTGGCCGACGGCCTTCTCGACGCCGGCGAGGCGGATCACGCCTCCACCTTCGCTCCGGCGACCTCCTCGACCACCCGACCGTCGAACAGGTGCACGTTCCTGTCGGCGTGCCGGGCGTAGCGCGGGTCGTGGGTCACCATGCAGAGCGTGGCGCCGTCGCGATGCAGCTCCCGGAGGAGCTCCATCACCGCCTCGCCGCTCTTCGAGTCGAGGTTTCCGGTCGGCTCGTCGGCCAGGAGGATGAGCGGCTTGCCGGCGACCGCGCGCGCCACCGCGACCCGCTGCTGCTGCCCGCCGGACAACTGGCTCGGCAGGTGCTTGGCGCGGTGCGCCATGCCGACCCGCTCGAGCGCCTCCTGCGCGCGCTCGCGGCGCTCGGCCGCCTTCATGCCGCGGTAGGTGAGCGGCAGCTCGACGTTCTCGATCACCGTCAGGTCGCCGATCAGGTTGAACGACTGGAAGATGAACCCGATCTCGCGATTCCGGATCCGCGCCCGGTCCGACGGCGTCAGGTTCGCGACCGGCTTGCCGTCGAGCAGGTAGGAGCCCGAGGTCGGCGAGTCGAGAAGCCCCAGGAGCGACAGGAGGGTGGACTTGCCGCACCCCGAGGGTCCGGCGATCGAGACGTACTCCCCCTTCTTGATCTCCAGCTGGATGTTCGACAGGGCGTGGGTCTCCACCTCGTCGGTGTAGAACACCTTGGTCACCCCGTTCAGGTTGATCAACGACTCGCCCGCTCCCTGGGTCATGGTGCTGTTCTCCTGGCCCGACCGTGCCTCAGTCGAGCCGAATGCGATCGAAGGCGTCCCAGGCGGAGGTGTCGGAGAGGACCACCTGGTCGCCCTCCTGCAGCCCCTCGACGATCTCGATCAGGTTCACCGAGCTGCGTCCCAGCTTCACCTGCACGCGACTTGCCTCACTGCTCCCCGGCTGCAGCCGGAACAACCCGACCGTGCTCTGCTCCTGTCCGAAGGCCGGCCTCCCCACTTGAAGGACGTCGGCCAACCGCTCCAACTCGATGGTGCCGTCGACGCTCAGATCGGGGCGCGCCCCCTTCGGGAGCGGGCCGTCGAGCGCCACGTCGACCTTGACCGTGCCGTTCTGCACCGCCGGGTCGATCCGCATCACGTGCCCCGGAACGACGCCGTTGCGCGTGTCGATGGCGGCCTTCTGGTCGAGGAGAATGTCCTTCGCCTGGGTCTCGGCGATCCGCAGCTCCGCCTTGAGACGGCCCGGCACCGTCACCTTGGCGAGCGTCGCGCCCGGGGCGATCTGCTGTCCCACCTCGACCGGGCACTGCTGCAGGACGCCGGCGATCCCGGCGCGCACCCGCAGCCCCTCGACCTGGCGGCGCTTGAGCGCCACGAGCGCGCGCAGCTGCTCGAGGCGCGCCTCCTGGACGTGCAGCTGCGCCTCGATCGACTGCTCGTTGATCTCCAGGCGCTTCTTGTCGAGATCGAGGCGGGTGCTCATCTCTTCGGCGCGCGACTGCGAGATCCGCAGCGTCAGGCTGCTCACCAGTCCCTGCTCGGACAGCGCCTGGTCGGCGTCGGCCTGCAGGCGCGCCTGCTTCTGTCCCGCCTCGACCGTGGCGGTCTCCGCCAGCTGGTCGAGGCGCTGGCTCTCCAGGCGGACCTTGAGGTTGATCTCCTCCGCCTCGGCGGCCTTCAACTGCCACGAGACATCGAGCGCGTCGAGGTCGAGCTGCGGGTTGCTCAGCTCGAGGATGATGGTGTCGGCTTCGACCGCGGTGCCGGGCTGCACCTTGATCCGCTCGACCCGCCCTTCCGAAAGCGCCGGGATCCAGCGGATCTCCTCCGGCACGAGCGTCCCCAGGCCGCGCACCTGACGGAGCATCGGTCCGCGACGGACGGTGTCGATCCAGACGCCGGAGCGCTCGACGGTCGGCGCCGCCGGCTTGAGGTGGGTCAGGCCGAGCGAGACGAGCACGATCGCGGCGAGCCCCGCGGCGCCGTAGAGGATGCGCATGCGGCGTTTCTTTCCGGCCTGCGAAGGTCGCGCGATGTCCATGAGGATTTCTCTCGGGTCGAATCCCGGTGGCGGCCACTAAGCGAATCGGGTGCCAGCCGGTCACGAGCGCCGGAAGGTCTTACGCGCCCTGCGGTTATGAGGTTGCGGGGAACTGCCGGGGGGTGTCCGGACTGTCCGTTGGTGGGATGGTCGATCCCGCGACCGGGATGAGCGAGGCGGGCGCGGCGCCGCCGGCGGGTCGGGGCG
>DATKFL010000511.1:0-2331 GCA_035511355.1 Dongiaceae bacterium | reverse complement strand
TTCGTCTGGTTCGAGATCGGCCGCACCGAGCTCCTGCGACAGGCCGGCCTGCCCTACGCGCAGGTCGAGTCGGAGGGCATCTACCTCCCGGTCGTGGCCGCCTCCTGCTCGTACCACGCGCCGGCGCGCTACGACGACCTGCTCGACGTCCGCGCCACGCTCCGCGACATGACCGCGGCGCGCGCCACCTTCGAGTACCGCATCGAGCGCCGCGCCGACGGCGCGCTCCTCGCGGCCGGCTCGACGACGCACGCGGCGGTCGACGCCACCGGCCGCCCTCGACGGCTGCCGGAGAGCCTGAGGCGGCTCCTCGTTTGAGAGCGGCGGCGGTTCGGATCGGGAAGGGGCTGGCGATGGCGGCGCTCCTGGCGATCGCGCTCGGCGGCGCCGCCCCCGCGTTCGCCAAGTCGAAGAAGCCGAAGCCGTCCACGATCCCGCCCGAGGAGGTGTACGCCGAGGCGATCGGCAAGATCACGAAGAAGCGCTACTTCGCCGCGCGGGCGATGCTGCAGGAGCTGCTGCCGCGCATTCCGCCCGAGGACCGCGACCTCCTGCCGCGGGTGCAGCTCGCGATCGCCGACGCCTTCTTCAAGGACGGCGGGCTGACGAACTACGGCGAGTCGCTCAACGCCTACCGCAACTTCCTGACCTACTTCCCGCAGCATCCGCAGGCGGCGTACGCACAGTTGATGGTCGGCCAGTCGCTCTACCGGCAGGTGACCGCACCCGACCGTGACCAGACGACCACCATCAAGGCCATCGACGAGCTCCGCAAGGTGCAGACCGGCTGGCCCGGCACGCCCGAGGCCCAGGAGGCGCAGGCGGTCACCGAGCTCTGCAACAACCGCCTGGCCGAGAAGGAGCGTCTGGTCGGCGCCTTCTACCAGAAGCGCAAAGTCTGGCTCGCGGCGCTCGACCGCTACCAGAAGGTGACCGAGAACTACCCGCGCTACCCCGGCATGAGCCGGCTCCTCCTCGATCTCGGCAAGGTCTATCTCGCCATCAATCAGCGCGAGCAGGCGCAGGACGCCTTCACCCGCCTCGCGGCGCGTGACGGGTCGAAGAAGCTGTCGAACGAAGCGGAGACCGCCCTCAAGGCATACGACCGGCGGCGCGAAAAGGAAGGGGAGAATCTCTACGGCGGGCTGTCGGACAAGGACAAGAAGCCGAACGGGACCAAACCGTGAGCGATCCTCCCCGCCCCGCGCCCGACGGCCGCAGGTCGCTCACCGCCATCGTGCCCGCCTTCAACGAGGAGGAGAGCCTCGGCGACTGCCTGGACTCCGTCGCCTTCGCCGACGAGATCCTGGTCGTCGACTCCTTCAGCACCGATCGCACCGTCACGATCGCGAGGGAGCACGACGCCCGGGTCATCCAGCGGGAGTACGGCTACTCGGCGTCGCAGAAGAACTGGGCGATCCCGCAGGCGGCGCACGAGTGGATTCTCCTGGTCGACGCCGACGAACGGGTCACGCCGGCGCTGCGCGACGAAATCCTCGACGTCCTCAGGGCGGGGCCGGCGGCGGACGGTTACTGGGTGCGGCGCGACAACTTTTTCCTCGGCCGGCACATCCGGCACTGCGGCTGGGGGAGCGACACCGTCGTGCGATTGTTCCGGCGCGACGTCTCGCGCTACCAGGATCGCCAGGTGCACGCCGAGATCGAACTGCCGGGCCCGCTGCCGACGCTCCGGAACCCGCTCGAGCACCACACCTTCCGGTCGTTCCATCAGTACTGGGGAAAGCTCGATCGTTACAGCGACTGGGGGGCGCGGCAGATGCATCTCGAAGGGCGCCGCACCGGCGCCGCCGGCATCCTGTTCCGCCCGGTGGGGCGCTTCATCCGGATGTATCTGCTCAAGCTCGGCTTCCTCGAGGGGGCGCACGGCGTGGCCTTGTCGCTCCTCGGCGCCTTCACTGTCTACCTCAAGTACGCGCGTCTCTGGGAGCTGCAGATCCGAGGCTCGGACGGCGCCGATCGGGAAGCGCCGCCGCCGCGCTGATGCCCGCCGCGGTCCTGCACGTCAACACCGAAACCGGCTGGCGCGGCGGCGAGGCGCAGACCTTCTTCCTGGCGCGCGGCCTGGCCGAGCGCGGCCATGTCTCGATCGTGGCGGCGCCTCCGGGTTCGCCGCTGTTCGCGCGCGCCGCCGCCGCCGGCCTCGAAACGCTGCCGTTCGCGGCGCGCGGCGAATGGGATGTCGCGGCCGCGCGCCGACTGGCCGCGGTCCTCCGGCGGCGGCCGATCGACCGCCTGCACTACCACACCGCCCACGCCGCGGCGATCGGAGGGCTGGCGTCGCTGTTCGCCGGCCGGCGTCCCGCGGTCGCC
>DATKFL010000510.1:0-2675 GCA_035511355.1 Dongiaceae bacterium | reverse complement strand
CCCTTCCCCGTCGAGCCCCACCGGCCCGGCGTCGATCGCCACGTAGAGATCCTCGTGCCGCAGGATGGCGACGCCGGCCTGCGGGAAGACCGCGGAGGTGCGCGCGACCTCGAGCCGCCCGGCGCGCGCCTCGAGCCGGTTCACGACGCCGGGTCCGAGGAGCCACAGGACCTCGTCGCGCGCCGCGGCGCCGAGCGCGTACAACGCCGGGTCGTCGAGAATGCCGCCCGCGAGCGCCAGCGCCCCGCGGTGATCGCGCCGGTCGTTCCCGTGCCGCCCCAGCTCGAGGATCCGTCCGTCGTCGTTGTCGCCGATCTGCGGCGCCAGGCCGTCCGGCTTGAGGTAATGCGCGACGTACCCCGCCATCCGCCCCACCCGCTCGCGGAGCCCCGGCGCCCGGCCGCCGCCGCGCTCGATCAGCAGGAAGCCGACCAGCGCCATCTCGGTCATCATCCGATGGTAGGAGGTCGAGGCCTCGTAGTCGGCGCCGTCGAGCCAGGTCTGCCGGGCGTTCTCCTTCTCGATCTCCGCCGCCGCGAACCGGCGCCACTCGTCCCCCTCCGGCGCGCCGCGGAAGATCGAGCCGAGCGTCATCAAACCGATCAGGTTCGAGAAGTAGTGGTTGCTGGTGGCGCCGCTCCCCTTCTCGAGGTTGGCGGCGACGAACCGGCCGTGCGCCAGGAGGGCGCGCAGGAACCGGCCGGCGAACCGGCGATCGGCGAGGATCGCCTCCCCGCCGAGCGCCAGCGCCCAGCTCCAGTTGATCGCGCGGATCGCGACATCCATCGTGCAGGTCCAGTTGACCCCGCGTCCGATCGGGTTCTCGGCGATCCAGTCCTCGATCCCGACGCGCAGCTCGTCGAGGTAGGCGCGCTCGCCGGTGACCCGCCAGGCCTGCACCAGGAGAGGCGCGTGCGCGAAGCGCGACAGCTCCCACGGCACCTTGACGTCGCGGCCGCTGCCGAACTCGGCGCTGACCCGGGCGCGCAGGTCCTCGTACCAGGCGTCGCGATCGAACCGGTGGCCGTGCTTGAAGTCGACGTGCCACGGCAGGCGCTCCCCGAGGTCGCGCGGACCCGAACCGAGGAGATCGAAACGGTGCGCCAGCACCCGGCCGGCCGCCGCCACGAGCGCCGCGCGGGTTTCCGGGTGCGCCGCATGGAAGCCCGCGATCGCCGCGTCGTCGAGATCGGCGGGGACCAGCGCCGACCCGGCGGCCGCGAACGAGGCGATCGCCTCGTCGACGGTGCCGAACCGCCCGCCGAGGGCGCGCAGGAACTCGGCCTCGCCCGGGAAGACCAGGGTCGTCGCGGAACGCAGGCGGCGCACCGTGCGCCCGGCGCGCGCCTTGAGAGCGCGCGCCGCCGCGATCGGATGCCGCAGCGTCGCGCTCACGACCAGTCCGCCAGGCCCTGCGCCTGCAGGCGTTCGGTGATGCCGCGCACGTGCGCCTCCCAGGTGTGCCGCGCCAGCGCGACCTCGCGGGCCGCGGCGCCGAGTGAAGCGCGCCGGGCCGGGTCGTCGAGCAGCGCCACGATCGATCGCGCCAGCGCCGCCTCGTCGCCCGGCGGCACCAGGACCGCGCTCCGGCCGTCCTCGAGGAGGTCGCCGATCTGCTCGAGCCGGCTGGCGACGATCGCCCGCCCCATCGCCAGGTACTCGAACAGTTTCGTGGGCGAGCCGAAGAAGCGCGTGCCGTCGGCGTTCGCCACGTGCGGCGCGACCAGGATGTCCATCGCCGCCAGGTGCTCCGGCCCCTCCTCCTGCGGCACCATGCCGGTGAAGATCGCCCGGTCCCTCGCGTGCGCCAGCGCCGCCTGCGACTCGGCCCGATCGCGACCGTCACCGACGAACAGGAAGCGGGTCTCCGGGCGCGCTTCGAGGACCCGGCGCGCCGCGCGCGCCAGGACCGGCGCGCCGTGCCACATCCCGAAGGTGCCGACGAAGCCGACCACGGTCCGGCCGACCAGGCCGTGGCGCCGGCGCACCGCCGCGCCGTCGACCCGCGGGTGGTAGCGATCCGGATCGACGCCGTTCGGTCGCACCAGGATCCGCTCCGGGTCGACCCCGCGCGCCACCAGTCCCTCACGGAGGACTTCCGAGACCACGACGATGAGGTCGGCGTGCTGCAGGTTGACCGACTCGGTGTCGGCGAACAGCCGGCGCCAGCGGAACGGCCGGTCCCAGTGGTCGGCGATCCAGACCTCCGATCCGTTGTACTCGAGGACCAGGGGCACGCCGCGGCGGCGCGCCACGGCGACCCCGGCGACGCTCGACGGATCGAACCGCTGGTAGATCAGGTCGGGCGGCGCCGCGGCGAGCACCCTGCCGGCGCGGCGCTCGAACCGGAGCGCGTGCGCGAAGTAGGGCACCTCGCGGAACAGGTTGTAGAGCCGGCTCGGGGGGACGCGGTGCACCGGCGTGCGCGCCTCGTCGATCAGCGCCGGACGCCCCGTGCTGACGAAGTAGAGGTCGGCGCCGCCGCGCACGAAGCCCTCGGCAACCCCGGCGGTGTGCGCCACCGAGCCCCCGGCCGGGACGCCGGTCCAGAGATCCGAACGGAAGTAGGCGATCTTCCGCCCTCGCGCCGGCGCCGGCCGGTGCCGTGGCGCGGCCAGCAGCCGCGCCAGACGCCAGCGGGTGCGCAGGAGGACGAGCCCGCTCGCCGCGACGCC
>DATKFL010000509.1:0-2010 GCA_035511355.1 Dongiaceae bacterium | reverse complement strand
GGGAAGAAGCGCCTCCCGAAGGTTGACGCCGTGGTGGCGCACTTTCACGCCCGCTGGACCGCCGAGTACGACCCCGGGAAGGTCCGGATCGTGAGGAGCGCCCTGCACGCCGAGGACTACCGGGCCACCGGCGAACAGTGCGTGCGCTACTTCTACGCCGAGGAGAAGCCGTTCGATCAGGCCGAGACGCTCGGGCTCGAAGCGAAGTTCCAGTTCGCGCTCGATCCGAACGGGCGCTACGCGATCATGGGATTCATCGACCGGCTGGCGCGCACCGGGCCGGGGATCTACGAAGTCCACGACTACAAGACCGGCGCCAGCCGCCCGAGCGACAGCGACTTGCGGTCCGACCGGCAGTTGTCGATCTACCAGATGGCGGTGAAGGAGAAGTACCCGGACGCCACCGAGGTGCGGCTCGTCTGGCACTACCTGGCGCTCCGGGAGAACCGGGTCTCGAGCCGCAGCGAGGCGGAACTGGAAGCGCACCGCAAGCAGGCGATTCGCCTGATCGACACGATCGAGGCGGCGCGCGACTACCCGGCGCGCGAGAGCGCGCTCTGCCGCTGGTGCGAGTACCGCGACATCTGCCCGACCCAGCAGGGGAAGATCGCGATCGAGAAGGCGGAGGAGGCGGCCGCGGCGCAGGCGATGGCCGCGGAACCTTCGTCCGGGCCGCCGACGCAGGCGAGCCTGTTCGGCCCCGGGGCGATCAGCGCCCCGACGAGGCCGCAGCCGGCGCCGCCGCGGGGGCGGCCGTCCCACCCGGCAGAATGACGTTCGGCTCGCCGAGCCCGAGACTGGCGAGCGGCTTGTCGAACCCCTTCGGATCGCCCACCACCACGACCGCCATCCGGTCGGGATGCACGAGCCGCTTCGCCGCCTGGATGATCTGATCGCGGGTCACGGCCTGGAGTTTCTCCCGCCAGGTGGTCAGGTAATCCTCGGGGTAGCCGTAATAGCGGTAGTAGAGGTACGCCTTCAGGTAGGCCGCGGTGCCGTCGACGGTGAAGACGAAGGCGTTGGTGCGCGCTTCCTTGGCGGCGCGGATCTCCTCCTCGGTCGGCCCTTCGTCGACCAGGCGTCTGGTGACCTCGCGAATCGCCTCGATCGCCTGGGCGGTCGCGCCCGCGCGGGTGCGACCCTGCACGGCGAACAGCCCCTTGTCCGAATCGGTCCCGACGCCTCCCGAGACCGAGTAGACCAGACCGCGCGCCGAGCGCACCTCCTGCATCAGGCGGGACGAGAAGCCCCCTTCACCGAGGATGTAGTTCAGGAGGAAGAGCGGGAACTTGTCACGGTCGAAGCGCGATGCGCCGACGTGGCCGAGGATGATCGTGCTCTGCGGCAGGCCGCGCTCGACGACGTAGACCCCGGGCTTCATCGCGTCGCCGATCTTCGCGACCGCCGGCAGCTCGGCGGCGGCGCCGCTCCAGTCGCCGAAGACCTCCTTGAGAAGCGTCTTCATCGCCGCCGGCTCGAAGTCGCCCGCCACCGACAGGAGCGTCCCGGTCGGCCGCAGAGTGCGCTTCTGCCAGGCGGCGAGATCGTCGCGGGTGATCGCGCCGATCGTGTCGATCGTGTCGAGGCGCGCCCAGGGGTTGTCGGCGCCGTACACCAGCCTCCTGAAAGTCAGACCGGCGACCGCCCCCGGCTGGTCCCAGCGCCTTCGGATCGACTCGACCACGCGGGCGCGCTCGACCTCGAGGCGCTCGGGGTCGAAGCGCGGCGCGCGCAGCATCCCGGCGAGGATCCGGACCGCCTCGGGGAAGGCCTCCTTGACGCACGAGAGGTCGGCCGTGATCGCGTCATCCGCGGCGCCGACGTCGATGCTCGCGGGCAGGAACTCGAGGCGCTGGTCGACTTCGTCCGGCGTCAGGGCGGAGGTCCCGCCGGTGCGCATCAGGTGGGTGGTCAGCTCGGCCAGGCCCACCTTGCCGTCCGGGTCGTAGATCGATCCCCCCTTCGCCATAATCGACAGGTCGACCACCGGCAGCTCGCGGTCGGGGAGGA
>DATKFL010000508.1:0-5415 GCA_035511355.1 Dongiaceae bacterium | reverse complement strand
CCCCTGCAGGCGCTGCGGGTACCCCTTGCCGTCCCAGCGCTCCTGATGACAGAGAACGATCGGCAACGCCCCCTGCAGGAACCGGATCCCTTCGAGCATCCGGGCGCCGATCTCGGGATGCTTGCGCATCTCGTGCCACTCGGCGGCGGTGAGCTTGCCGGGCTTGCGGAGAATGGCATCGGGGATCCCGATCTTGCCGACGTCGTGCAGGAGCGCGCCGCGGTAGATGTCGATCAGCGCCGGCTCGCCGACGCCCATGCGCTGGGCCACGGCGACGGCATAGGAGGCCACCCGCACCGAGTGTCCCAGCGTCTCGGCGTCGCGCATGTCGAGCGCCGTCGCCAGCGCCTCGAGCGTCGTCCGGTAGGAGTCGTTCAGCCGGCGATAGAGGTCCTCGGCTTCCCGGGTCTTGTGCTCGAGCGCCGCGGTGCGTTCGGCAACCCGGCTCTCCAGTCCCTCGCGGTAGGCGCGGTTCTCGAGGACGAGGCGGCGGTGCTCGAGGGCGCGCGCGACCGTCAGGCGGACCTGCTCGAAGTTGAACGGCTTGGTCAGGTAGTCGACCGCCCCCAACCGCATCGACCGCATCGCGGTCTCGAGGTCGCACAGCGCCGTGAGCATGATCACCTCGGTGTCGGGGCGGAGCGCCTTGACCTCGCGCAGGAGGTCGACGCCGTCCATCCCCGGCATGTTGATGTCGCTCACCACGAGGTCGATCGAGGCGCCGCGCAGATGCGCGAGGGCGGCGGTGGCGCTCATCGCCTCGCACAGGCGGTGCCCGTCGTCGCGCAGCACCTCGACCAGGAGGGCGCGGATCGCCGGATCGTCGTCCACCACCAGGATGTCGTTGGGCTCGTGCATCGAAAGCTCTGGCGACTCCCGCAAGCCGGATTGTTCGCGAACGTTCTCAACTTAGGGCGCGTCGCCGGGGGTGTCAATCACGAGCGCGGAGGCCGCGGCGCGCCGTGACCGTGATTGCGAAACCGCAAGCGGACGGCTTTCAGTCCTTGGATCGGCCGGAGGCGTCGGCGAGATCGAGCCAGTTCGGCCCGATCCTCAGATCCACGACCAGGGGCACCGCGAGCGGCCGGGCCGACTCCATCACCTCGCGCACCAGCGCCCCGGTCGCCGCCGCCTCGTCGCGCGGCGTCTCGAGCACGAGTTCGTCATGCACCTGCAGGAGGAGGCGCGCCTCGGGGTGCGCGCGCCGGAGGCGCGGCAGGAGGTCGACCATCGCCTTCTTGATGAGGTCGGCGGCGGTCCCCTGGATCGGCGTATTGACCGCCGCGCGAATCGCCTGCTGCCGGGCATTGCGGTCGGCGCCGCGCATTTCCGGGAACTCGCGCACCCGGCCGAACAGGGTGCGCACCCGGCCGGTCGACTCGACCTCGGCGGTGGTGGCCTCGATCCAGGTCCTGACCTTCGGGAAGCGGGCGAAGTACTCGCGGATGAAGGCCTCGGCCTCCTTCGTCGACACCCCCTGGTCGCGCGCCAGGCGCTGCGGGCCCATGCCGTAGACGATTCCGAAATTCACCGCCTTGGCGCGGCGCCGCATCTCCCCGGTCACGAGACCGGGGAGGACGCCGAACAGGGTGGCGGCGGTCGAGGTGTGGATGTCCTGCCGGGAATGAAACGCCTCGATGAGCGCCGGGTCGCCGCTCAGGTGGGCCAGCACCCGGAGCTCGATCTGCGAATAGTCGGCGGAGAGGAGCGCCGCCCCCGGCCCGGGGACGAAGGCGCGCCGGATCTGGCGACCCTGCTCGGTCCGGATCGGGATGTTCTGCAGATTGGGATCCGTGCTGCTCAGCCGTCCGGTTGCCGCCACCGCCTGATTGAAGGAGGTGTGCACCCGCTTCGTGTGCGGATCGACCAGCGCCGGCAGCGCGTCGACGTAGGTCGACTTCAGCTTGTGGAGCGCCCGGTACTCCAGGATGCGACGCGGCAGCTCGTGCTCCTCCGCCAGCTCTTCCAGCACCTCGACGTCGGTGGAGCGGCTCCCGGTCTTGCGGGTCTTGCGACCCGGCGTGAGCTTCAGGGTGTCGAACAGGATCTCGGCGAGCTGCTTCGGGGAGTTGAGGTTGAACTCGACGCCGGCCAGGGCATGGATCTGCGTCGTCAGCCGGCCCATCTCCCGTTCCCAGTCCACCGACAGCGCCGCGAGGAACTTCGCATCGACCGCAATGCCGGCGCGCTCCATGTCGGCGAGGACGGCGGCGACCGGAAGCTCGATCTCGTCGTAGAGGGGGGCGAGCCCTTCCGCGGCGAGCGCCTCCCGGAGCGGCTTTTCCACCTCGAGCATCGCCATGACGCGCGCCCCGGCGACCGGCGCCGCCTGCTCGACGCCGACGTCCGCGAGCGCCGCCGCGCGCGCCCCTTCGCCGAGAAGACCGCTCCAGGCCGGCACGGTCAGACCGCAACGCTCGCTGGCGACCGCTTCCAGGGAGTGGAGCCGCCGGGCCGAGTTGAGCAGGTAGTCGGCCAGCATGCTGTCGAACCCGAACCGGACCGCCTCGATTCCGAGGCGCGCCAGGAGGATCACCGCCCCCTTCACGTCGTGTCCGACGAGCCGCAGCCCCTGCGCATGGAACAGCGGCCGGAGGGCCTGGAGGGCCTCCGCTTCGCCCATCTGGCGCGGGGCGGCGAGCCCGTGGTGTCGGAGCGGAACGTAGAACGCCCCCTCACCCTCCGCGGCGAGCGCCACGGCGATGAGCGCGCCGCGCATCGGGAGGGTCGAGTCGGCCGCGAGGTCGATCGCGACCCGACCGGTCTGCACCAGCCGGCCGACGACCTGCGCCAGCCTCTCCGGATCGAGAATCGTCTCGCAGCGGACCTCCTGGGTCGCGGTCGGGGCGGGCAGCTCGCGCAGGAACCCGGTGAACTCCAGGTCGGTGTAGAGCTGGCGCGCCGCCTCGACATCGGGCGCGCCGAGACGGAGCGCCGCGGCATCGAAGCGCACCGGGGCGTCGCGGCGGATGGTGGCCAGATCGCGGCTCAGCCGCGCGTCGTCGGCGTGCTCGAGGAGAGGTTCGCGATAGCGGCGGTTCTCGATCGTGCCGGCGCCCTCGAGGAGCGCGTCGAGATTCCCGAACTTGCGGATGAGATCCTTCGCCCCCTTGTCGCCGATGCCGCGCACGCCGGGGATGTTGTCCGACTCGTCGCCCCACAGCGCCAGGACGTCGGCGACCTGATCGGGGCGCACGCCGAACGATTCCTCGACCGCCGGGACGTCGTAGAGCCGCTCCCGCACCGGGTTGAAGTACAGCACCCCGTCCTCGACCAGTTGCAGGAGGTCCTTGTCGGTGGCGACCACGACCGCGTGCATGCCGGCGGCCTTCGCCTTCGCGGCGAGCGTCCCGATCAGGTCGTCGGCCTCCCAGCCCGCCGCTTCCACCATCGGGACACGCAGCACCTCGAGCGTCTTCTTGACCCACGGGATCTGCGCGATCAGGTCCGCCGGCGTCTCCGGCCGGTGCGCCTTGTACTCGGGGAACTTCTCGTGCCGGAAGGTCGGCTCGGGGCGATCGAAGACGACCACCAGGAATTGCGGGCTGAAGTCCTTGATCAGCTTGCGCAGCATCGCGGTGAAGCCGTACACCGCGTTGGTCGGAAGACCGTGGCTGTTGCGCAGCTCGCGGATGGCGTGGAAGGCGCGATAGAGGTTGTTGCTGCCGTCGATGAGATAGAGCGTGTTGCCGGGATCGGGGCGCGACGGCATCGCGATCAGCCGCGCGGCCGCGCACCGGGCGCGACCGGCATCGTCATCGTCCGGGGGCGCAGGCCTGCTCCGCGGCCGGCGTCCGGAGCCACGGGTAGATCGGGAAGTCGCGGCAGAGGCGGCGCACGCGCGCGGCGATCTCGGTCTCGGCCGCGGCGTCCGGCTCCCTCTCGATCGCCTCGAGGAGGAGCGCCGCGATCGAGCGCATCTCCGCCGCGCCCATGCCGCGGGTCGTGACCGCCGGCGTCCCGATCCGGATGCCGCTGGCGATCATCGGCTTCTCGGGGTCGAACGGGATGGTGTTCTTGTTGAGGGCGATCCCGACCCGCTCGAGGCGCTTCTCGGCATCGCGGCCGGTCAGGCCCCTGGCGCGCAGGTCGACGAGGAAGAGGTGCGTGTCGGTCCCGCCGGAGACGACCCGCAGACCCGCGCGCTGCAGCTCCCCCGCCAGGAGCGCGGCGTTCTCCATCGTGCGCTTCTGGTCGCGCCGGAACGGCTCGCCCATCGCCTCGAGGAACGCCGTCGCCTTGGCGGCGATGGTGTTCATCAGCGGCCCCCCCTGCACGCCGGGGAAGACCGCGGAGTCGATCGCCTTCGCATGTTTCTCGCGGCACAGGATGATCGCGCCGCGCGGGCCGCGCAGCGTCTTGTGGGTGGTCGTCGTCATGACGTCGACGTGCGGCATCGGGTTCGGATGGACGCCGGCGGCGATGAGACCCGCGACGTGCGCCACGTCGGCCATGAGATAGGCGCCCACCTCGTCGGCGATCGATCGGAGGCGCGCATAGTCGATGATCCGCGCGTAGGCGCTGGCGCCGCCGATGATCATCCTCGGCTTGTGCTCGCGCGCCAGCCGGGCGACGGCGTCATAGTCGATCCGCTCGGTCTCGCGGTCGACGCCGTACCCGACGCACTTGAAATAGCGGCCGGAGAAGTTGAGCGGGTGGCCGTGGGTCAGGTGGCCGCCGTGCGCGAGGTCCATTCCGAGCAGGGTGTCGCCGTGCTGCAGGAGGGCCAGATAGACCGCCATGTTCGCCTGCGCCCCGGCGTGCGGCTGGACGTTGGCGTGCTCCGCCGCAAACAGCGTCCGCGCGCGGTCGATCGCCAGCCGCTCGACCTGGTCGGCGTTCTCGCAGCCGCCGTAGTAGCGGCGACCGGGGTACCCCTCGGCGTACTTGTTGGTCAGGACCGAGGCCATCGCCTCGAGCACGGCGCGCGACGCGAAGTTTTCGGACGCGATCAGGACGAGCGTCTCGTCCTGACGGCGCACCTCGGCGTCCAGCGCGGCCGCGACCTCCGGATCGGTCTTCTGCAACGACTCGAGCAAGGGACCTCCCGCGTGAGAGCGGCGATGATAGACCAGCGCTCCCGGGCGAGCAACCGCCGCGGCGCCGGCGATTCCTGCTACCATCCGCGCGCCGCGCCCGCGAGGCGCCGGCCTTGCGCATGCCGCCCGCGTATCCGCTGCACCACGTCGAGCACGGCCCCGTCGGGGCGCCGGTGATCGTGTTCCTGCACGGCATCACCGGCTCGCGACGGTACTGGGAGAAGCGGGTGCGGTCGCTTCAGGGTCGCTACCGGCTGGTCCTCCCCGACCTGCTCGGTTTCGGGCTCTCCCCGAAACCGAGGCTCGACTACGGCATGCCGATCTTCCGGGACACGCTGCGCGATTTCCTCGTCGACCGGGGCCTCGCGCAGCGTCC
>DATKFL010000507.1:0-6001 GCA_035511355.1 Dongiaceae bacterium | reverse complement strand
TCCGCCGCGCGGTCCCAAGGGATCGCCGCGAAGCGACGTGGCCCGTCTTCGCGACGAGCGTCTCTTCCCGGTCGACCTGCTGCACAAGATCCTGCGGCACTCGCTCGCGCACCAGCGCCGCGAGACCATCGCCTTCGGCCGACGGCTGAACGCCATCCTCGAGCGCCTGTTCCTGGCGGCCGTGTGGCGCAACTTCGTGAAGCAGAGAAGCGAGCGAGTCGCGCGCGACGGCACTCCCGCCATGCGGCTTGGCCTCACCCGCGAGCGTTGGACCTGGAGTCGAGTCCTTTCGAGGCGCCTGTTCCCGGCCCGGACCAGGACCCCGTCCACATGGGCGCACCTGTACCGTCGGCTGTGGACCACCCCGCTCTACTCGAACAACTCACGCCACGAGTTGAAGCGCGCCTTCTAGGTGCCTGACTCATGCGGCAGCAAGCGCCGCATCCCGCACCCCCACTCTCAGCACCACGTTGCTCTGCTATACTCCGGCGCCTTCGAAGCGCACGGAGAACCGGTGCCGGACCCAGGAAAAAACAACCGCTTCCCCGCCTGGATCTGGGCGCTCGGCATCGCCGGTCTGGCGCTTCTCCTCCGCCTGGTCTACGTCTTCCAGGTCCACGACCTGCCGCTCGTCGTCCCGGAGGATCTCGACCCCGGGTTCTACTTCCGCTGGGCGCAGGCGATCGCTGCCGGCGACTGGATCGGCAAGGACCCGTTCGTCCAGAGCCCGCTGTACGCCTATCTCCTCGGGTTCTGGATGCGCCTCTTCGGGCAGGCGATCACGCCGGTCCTGATCGCCCAGTCGATCGTCGGCGCCGGAACGGTGGTCCTGACCTACGTCGCCGGGCGGCGCTATTTCGGTGAGTGGCAGGGGCGCCTCGCCGCGATCCTCCTCGCGCTGTACGGCCCGTTCATCTACTACGAGGGGATGGTCATGAAAACCTTCCTCTCGCCGTTCCTGACCGTGGTCCTCGCCCTCCTGATCGATCGGGCGCGGCGCCGGTCCGCGGGCACCGAAGGCGCGCCGGCATCACCGGCGATCGGCGCCTGGGCGCTGGCGGGGCTGGCTTTCGGGTGCCTCACTCTCGACCGCGACAACTTCATCGTCCTCGCGCCGGTGCTGTTCGTCGTCGCGATGGTCCTGGGCGGCGGCTTCGCGCGCGCCGGGGTCAGGTCGGCGCTCGGCTTCACCGCCGGGGCGCTCCTGGCGATCCTGCCGGTCACGGCACGCAACTACTCGGTCTCGGGGGAATTCGTCCTCCTGACTACCGGCGGCGGCGAGGTCTTCTTCATCGGCAACAACGCCGACGCCAACGGGCTGTACGTGCCCCCCGCGTTCGTCCGCCCCGATCCGAAGTACGAACATGCCGACTTCATCGCGCGCGCCTCCGAGATGGCCGGGCGCACCCTGACGCCGATGGAATCCTCCTGGTTCTGGTTCCGCGAGGGGATGTCGTTCATCGTTTCCGAGCCGCTCGCCTGGATCGGCCTGCTCGGCAACAAGCTGCGGCATTTCTGGAACTGGTACGAGCTGCCGGACAACCTCGACTACGGCGTCCTGCAACGCTTCTCGCCGCTTCTCCTTTCGCTCAACGGCGTCGCACCGCCGCGCGGCCTGCCGACCCTCTCGCTGCCGGCCGGGGGCGGCGTCTATCTGCCGGTGCGCCTGCATCTCCTGTCGACCTTCGGGACGCTGGCGCCACTCGGGCTCCTTGGCGCCATCCTCGCGTGGCGCCGCCGCCGCGACCTGCTGCCGCTGTACGTCCTGCTGTTCGGCTACATGGGGACGGTGATGCTGTTCTTCAACTTCTCCCGTTTCCGCGTGCCGGTGGTGCCGATCCTGGCGCTGTTCGCGGGCGAGGCGCTGGTGCGCTTCGGAGGCTGGCTGCCGCGGCTGTGGGAGTTCCTGGTCGCGCTGCTCGGCCGGGCGGGCGATCTCTCGGCCCGGGCGCGCGCGGTCGTCCCGGGAATCGCCGCGGTCGTGACCGCGCTTCTCTTCGTCGGCGTCACGCTGGCGGTCAACGTCGAGATTCCGCAGGGGGTCATCCCCTCGGTCGAGCAGGCGCTCACGATCGGCAACGCCTACTACGCGCTCAACCGGCCGGAGGAGGCGCGCCAGGCGTACCTGCTCGGTCTCGTCCTGATTGGCGAGGGCCCGCCGGGGCCGGAGGGGGAGGCGTTCCTGCTCAGGACTTTCGGACCAGGCGTCACGCGCGAAGCGATCATCAAGGAGGTCGAGGTCGAATCGGTGGCGCGCGGCCCCCAGTTCAAGGGGATCCACCTCGGCATCCACCACGGACTCGGCATCGCCGACCTGCAGGCGGCGCAGGATCTCCTGCAACAGGGTCAGCGGGTCGAGGCGATGAACCGGCTCGACCGCGCCATCGCCCAGTTCCAGGAGGCGCTCAAGATCGCGCCGTCGTACCTCCTGTCGCATCGCAAGATGGCGCGCGCCTATCAGCTGCGCGACAACACCCCGGCCGCGGTGGAATGGCTGAAGAAGGCGATCGACCTCTGGCCCGAGGACCTGCAGGCGCGCCTCGAGCTGGCGGAGATGCTGTACGCCACGGGCGACTACCGCGAAGCGCTCGACCAGATCGACCAGGGGCTGCACTACAACCCGGAGATCCCGAAGGCGCAGCAGGCGCAGGTGGCCTTCAACCGCGGGCTCCTTTTCCTGCGTGGGCTCGGCGACGAGGGGCGGGCGCTCTACAACATGGAGAAGGCGATCGCCCTCGACCCGGCGCACGCGCAGGCGGCCGCCATCCAGGGCACCATCCGGGAGCTGCGGGCGCGCGGCGTGAGCCCCGTGACCGACGAGCCGCCGCCGGCGGAGAAGCCGGCGGCCGGTGCGCCGCCTACGGCGCCGCGGCCTTCCGGCGGATAGAGCGGAGCGCCTCCTTGGCGGCGGCCTGCTCCGCCTCCTTCTTGCTGCCGCCGCTGGCGCGCGCCGCCACCTCCCCTTCGATCAAGAGCTCGACGTGGAAGAGCGGCATGTGCGGCGGCCCTTCCGTGGCGTCGACGCGGTAGCGCGGCGTCGGCCGTCCGGCGGCCTGCAGCGCTTCCTGAAGCCCGGTCTTGTAGTCCTGCTCCTCGACCGTCGCGCGATCGAGACCCTGCATCAATGGCCCGAACAGCCGGGCGACCACGGCACGGGCGGCGGTCTCGCCGGCGTCGAGGTGCACCGCCGCCAGGAGCGCTTCGAGTCCGTCGGCGAGGATCGACTGCCGCACGCCGGCTGCGACGCCCCGCTCGGTCTTGCCGAGGCGGAGGTGGGCCGCGAGCTTCAGGTCCTTCGCCACCTTCGCGAGCGTCGGCGCGCTGACCAGGAACGCCTTCATCTTGGAGAGGGCGCCTTCGTCGGCGTCGGGGAAACGCTGCAGGAGCGATTCGGCGATCAGGAAGCCGAGCAGGGCGTCGCCGAAGAACTCGAGCGCCTCGTTGTCGGGCTCCCCGCCCGCCTCATGCGCGTGCGAGGTGTGGGTCAGGGCGCGGAGGAGGACCGCCCGGTCGCTGAAGGCGTGCCCGAGTCGCGCCTCGAGGCGGCCCAGGTCGGCGCCGCGTTCAGCCGCCATGCTCCGGCGCGGGCGCTGACGGCGGCGTGGACGGGGCCGGGACCGAAGTACCGTCGGGTGGAGGCGCGGCGGCGCCGTCCGCCGGTCCCGCCGGAATGCCCGCCTCCGCTCCGGCCTGGGGCGAAGGATGCTGGGCGGCGTAGGCCTCGATCCTCCGGCGCAGCCGTTCGGCCTTCTGCCGCTCCTGGAGGGCGTCGAAGCGCTTCCCCTTGTGGTCGTAGACCTCCGCCAGCTTGAAGTGGGCGTCGACTTCGACCCGGGTGATCACGCTCTGCTTGTAGGCCCAGACGAGATAATCCTTGAGCGCCGTGATCGCCTGGTCGTCGTGCTTCAGCTGCCACTCCGAGAGCCCGATGAAATACCCGGCGAGCGGGTACTGCTCGCGGCCCCCCTCGCCCGAGGTGGCGCGCTCCAGCTCCTCGATCGCCCGCTCGTATTTCCCGAGGTTGTAGAGCGTGCGGCCGTAGTGATAGCGGACCACCTTCGAGTCGGGGTGATCCTTCGTGGCCTTCGCCAGGTAGGTGTCCGCGAGCTGGTAGTCGCGGCTGTCGAGATAGAAGGTGCCGAGACTGAACAGCGCGTCGATGTCATCCGGCCTTCCGGCGAGCGCCGCCTTCCATTCGCGCACCGCGCCGTCGAGGTCGTGCTGCTGGAGGAGCGCCTCCCCCCGCACCCAGTGCGCCTGCACCGTCTGTCCCGCCGCCTCGAGGAGACGCGCCAGATCGAGGGCGCGCACCGGATCGGCGGAGATGCCGAGGTACGACTTCGCGAGGCTGTAGAGATAGGTCCCCTGCTCCTCCGGCGTGGAGCCGTAATTCTCGAGCACCGCGTCGAAGCCGGGCCAGTCGGCATCGATCGACGCCATCAGCCCCTCGTGGTGCTGCACCTCGAGATGCCGGGCCGCGATCCCGCCGACCAGGCTCGCGTCGTCGTGGTCGATCGGCCCGGAGCCCGCGATCTTGAGAAGCCCGGCCCGGTCGAGGCGGAGGGTCATGATCACCTCGTTCGCGCCGACCACGACGGCGCGGCGGAGATCGTCGGCGACCGCCGGGTTGCTCCCGACCACCTCACGGAGCCGCGACCCGTCGAGCCGGAGCGGCTGCTCCGAACCGACCAGGAGGAGGTCGTCCGGCGTCAGGGCGAAGACCAGGACCGAGGCGAACGACTCCGCGAAGGTGCGCAGCAGGATCGGCAGCGCCGCCGGCGGGATGCCTCCGAGGGGGACCCGCTCCGCGAGCAGTCCGCCCGGGTTCAACCGGCCCTTCGCGAGGGCGTATCCCTCTGCGGTCAGAAGCGCCGCCCCCTCGGGACGCGACGGATCGGCGAGGGCGAAGACGATCAGGTCGTAGCGCGCCGGATCGGCGAGCAGGCGAGCGTGCGCGTCGTCGTGCACGATCCGGAGGCGCGCGTCGTCGAGCGGACGGTTGGAGAAATCGGCGAACAGCGCCGCCGATGCGGCCATCGCCGCTTCCGGCTCGATCACCGTGAGCGACTCGATCGGGTGGGTCAGAAGCGACCCCGCGGTGACCCCGGTCAGCAGATCGACGAGCAGGGCCTGCTTCGCGGCGCCGTGCAGGAGCGGCGGGATCGCGCCGGTCAGCACCTGGGTGCGGAGATCGGTCCCGGTGCCGGCCACCGCGCGCCCGTCGACCGTCTGGGTGTAGGTGTCGATCGGCGCGAGCCCGGAGGTGGTCTGCACCGATCGCTCGACCACCACGGTCGACATGCTCCCCTCCCGATAGAAGCGCGGCCCCTCGCCGCGCAGGCGCGCCTGGAGCCACTCCTCCGTGGAGCCGAAGCGGCCGGGCGCCCCGGCGCCGTACCGGTAGATGCCCCCGGCGATGATGCGGGGATCCCACGCGGAGGGGCTGCAGGCGGCGGCCACCGCGGCCACCACCAGGATGAGGGCGCCGGCCGCCTCGACCAGACCGGGACGCGGTCCGGCGCCGAGGAGAGCCGCGGCGGACCCGGCCAAAAGCGCCGCGGCGGCGATCGCGAGGGTTCGTCGCAGGCCGAACAGCGGCACCAGGACCAGGACTCCTCCGAGGGTGCCCAGCGCCGCTCCGAGGGACGCCGGGAGGAGCCAACCGGCCCCCCTCGCCGACCCGTCACCTCGGGCCAGAAGCCCCCAGCCCGCCGCCACGCAGGCCGGGAGCGCCAGGAGGCCCCCGGCGAGGAGGCCAAGGACGACCGGTCTCCCGACGCTCCGTGGCGCGTATCCCAGGACGGTCAGGGCGAGGGCGGGGACGTACTGCATCGAGAGATAGATGGCGGCCCCGGCCGCGGCGGTGAGTGCGGCGCCGACCCAGGGAATCGACGGCCAGGCGAGGCCGCTCGCGAGGAATCCGCCGAGCGCCAGGCCGAGCGCCGCGACGATCAGCATGGCGAGACCGCTCGACTCGGTCGGCCCGGCGAGGAGCCCGACG